>JBHIDG010000007.1:0-21109 GCA_046760025.1 Woeseia sp.
GTTTGCCCCGGCACCGTACAAAAAAAGCCCGGCGAATGCCGGGCTTTTCGCTCAGGTGAGTCGATTTACATCATGCCGCCTATGCCACCCATGCCGCTCATGTCGGGCATTGGTGGTGTTTCCTCTTTCGGTGCCTCGGCGACCATTGCTTCGGTCGTCAGGAGCAGGCCCGCCACGGACGAGGCATTCTGCAATGCGAATCGAACGACCTTGGTCGGGTCGAGAATACCCATTTCGATCATGTCGCCGAATTCGGCGGTTGCAGCATTGAAGCCGTAGTTACCCTTGTTTTCGGCTACGGCGTTCAGCACGACGCTGGCGTCGCCACCGGCATTCATGACGATCTGTCGCAGGGGCTCTTCGACTGCGCGGCGAAGGATGTTGATGCCGACGTTCTGGTCGTCGTTATCGCCCTCGACATCGATCGCGGCCACGGCGCGAAGGAATGCGACACCACCGCCGGCAACGACGCCTTCCTCCACTGCGGCGCGGGTTGCGTGCAGCGCGTCCTCGACGAGTGCTTTCTTGCTTTTCATCTCGATTTCAGTGGCAGCGCCAACCTTGATCACGGCAACGCCGCCGGAGAGCTTGGCAACGCGCTCCTGCAGTTTTTCCTTGTCGTAATCAGAGCTCGACTCTTCGATTTCCGCGGCGATCTGATCGACCCGGCCCTTGATGTCCTCAGCACGGCCGGCACCGTCGATGAGCGTCGTGTTTTCCTTCGTGATCTGGATCTTCTTGGCTTCGCCAAGATCGTCCAGCGACGTCTTCTCGAGAGAAAGCCCGACTTCTTCGGAAATCACATTGCCTCCGGTCAGGATCGCGATGTCCTGCAACATCGCCTTACGGCGATCACCGAAACCGGGGGCCTTGACAGCCGCGACCTTGACGATACCGCGGATATTGTTGACCACGAGTGTCGCGAGGGCTTCGCCTTCGACGTCTTCCGCAATGATCAGCAGCGGCCGACCGGACTTGGCGACAGCTTCGAGCACCGGCAGCAGATCGCGAATGTTCGAGATCTTCTTGTCGTGCAGCAGGACCATCGGGTCTTCGAGTTCCACGGACTGACTCTGCTGGTTGTTGATAAAGTACGGGGAAAGGTAGCCGCGGTCGAACTGCATGCCTTCCACGACATCCAGCTCGTTTGCCAGTCCCGATCCCTCTTCAACCGTGATGACGCCTTCTTTTCCGACCTTCTGCATCGCCTCGGAGATGACTTCGCCGATCTCGATATCAGCGTTCGCCGAGATGCTACCGACCTGGGCAATCGCCTTGTCGTCTTCGCAGGGCTTCGACAGTTTCTCGAGCTGTTCGACGATCGCGATCGTCGCTTTGTCGATGCCGCGCTTCAGATCCATCGGGTTCATGCCAGCGGCAACAGACTTCAGGCCCTCGCGGAGTACGGCCTGGGCCAGCACGGTTGCGGTCGTGGTTCCGTCACCGGCAACGTCAGAGGTCTGGGAAGCAACTTCCTTGACCATCTGCGCGCCCATGTTCTCGAACTTGTTATCCAGCTCGATCTCCTTGGCGACAGACACACCATCCTTGGTGATGGTGGGAGCGCCAAAGCTCTTGTCGAGCACTACGTTGCGACCTTTGGGACCCAGGGTCACCTTCACCGCATTCGCCAGGATGTTCACACCTGAAAACATCTGCTGGCGCGCGTCGTCGCTGAAACGAACTTCTTTTGCAGCCATTTGAATATCCTCTATAACTTTGTCAGATAAGCATTGTCCGGTGATTTCTCGACTCTTAGCCCTCAATGACGGCCATGATGTCGTCTTCCTTCATCACTACCAGCTCTTCGCCTTCAACCTTGACTTCGGTGCCCGAGTACTTGCCAAACAGGACCTTGTCGCCAGCCTTGATGTCCAGCGCACGAATCTCGCCGGACTCCAGGATTTTCCCGTTGCCGACGGCGATGACCTCTCCCTTCACCGGTTTTTCGGCCGCGGCATCGGGAATGACAATGCCGCCGGGGGAGGTGCGCTCTTCTTCCATGCGCTTTACGATCACTCGATCATGAAGTGGACGAATCTTCATGGTTTCAATCTCCTCTAAGCTATTGATTATTAACCGACTTTGCGGCTTTCAAGGCGAGTGCTTGTTAGCACTCTGCCTCAGGGAGTGCTAATGATAGTGATGACCTCGCAAAATTCAAGACCTGCGTGGCCTGCCGTGCGAAATATCGGCCTGGGTCCATGACAGCAGCTTCATCCGCCGGTATCCTGCGAGTCCCTTGTTCGAGACCGGTTCACATAATCGGTAACAAATCTGGCCGATTTGCGGTCGAATAAACAGAATGGCAACCATGTTGAGAGATTCTTTCACTTGAGCGCGAGGACGACCCGAATTCTGGCCCTGCTCCTGCTGCTGCCCGCGGCGGCCGGCCATGCGCTGGGTGAAAAGGACGTCCTGAGACCCGAGGCGGCGTTTCGATATGCCGTGACCGATACCGGCGATGCGCTGCAGATCGATTGGGCCATCGAGGACGGTTATTACCTCTACCGCCGCAAGATGTCCTTTGAGAGCAATACGGCGTCCATTGTTCTGGACGACGCCGAAATGCCGCAGGGCGAGATACACGAAGACGAGTTTTTCGGCGTTCAGCAGATCTATCGCGAGAGGTTTCTTGTCCGGGTGCCGTATTCCGTTTCCGGAGAGCGGCCCGAGTCGATGGAGCTCGTGCTGAACCTGCAGGGCTGCGCAGATATCGGCATCTGCTATCCGCCACAGACCTGGACACGGCCGGTCAGGCTGGCGACGACGAGTGCGGCCGCGGAGGAGAAGCCCGCAAAGCTGACGTTTGGCAGTTCGTTCGGCAATTCGCCCGGCGAATTTTTGCCGGTCGACGAAGCCTTCAAGCCGATGATCATCCCCGTTGACGGCAACAACGTCGAGGTGTCGCTGCAGGTAGCCAGGGGCTACTACCTATATAAGGACAAGATATCGGCGAGTGCTAAATCAGACCGGGTCCGGCTGGGCAGGCTCGAGT
Organism: Woeseia sp.; assembly: GCA_046760025.1. Lineage (GTDB taxonomy): Bacteria > Pseudomonadota > Gammaproteobacteria > Steroidobacterales > Woeseiaceae > JACZWL01. The sequence goes on from JBHIDG010000007.1 coordinate 2,999, forward strand.
TGCCTGAAGGCGAAATGAAAACCGATGAGTACTTCGGCGAGATGGAGGTCTATCACGACGATGTCTTCGCCAGGCTGCCGCTGGTGCGCGCGACGCCGGATGCGATGAATCTCGAAATCGAGCTGGGCTTTCAGGGTTGTGCGGACGGCGGTATTTGCTATCCGCCCACAACCCGAACTTTGCACGTGACGCTGCCGGCGGCGAGCGCCGATACCGCGCTGGCTGCTGTCAGTGAGCGAGCGCCGCCGGTGACCGAGCAGGCGCGTCTCGCCGAGTTGATCGGTACCGGAAATATCTGGCTGATCGTCGCGACCTTTTTCGGTGCGGGCCTGCTGCTTGCATTCACGCCCTGTGTATTGCCGATGGTGCCGATCCTCTCGGGGATCATCGCCGGTGAGGGCGAGAACGTCAGCACGGCAAGGGGCTTCTCGCTGGCATTGACCTATGTGATGGGGATGGCGCTCGTGTACACCGCGGCCGGTGTCGCTGCCGCCGCAGTCGGTCTGCAGTTGCAGGCGATTTTCAATCAGCCGTGGGTCCTGACGCTGTTCGCCGGCCTGTTCGTGGTGCTCGCGCTCGGCATGTTCGGCCTGTATGAGCTGCAGATGCCGTCGGCTATTCAGACCCGCCTTTCGACCATCAGCGGCGGTCAGAAGAGCGGCACGGCGGTCGGTGCATTCGTCATGGGCGCGCTGTCAGCTCTGATCGTTACGGCATGCGTGGCACCTGCGCTGATCGCGGCCCTGACCGTCATGGCGCAGAGTGGGGACATGTTGCGCGGCGGCACCGCACTATTTGCGATGAGCCTCGGCATGGGCGCCCCGCTGCTCGCCGTCGGCGCGGCTCAGGGCAGGCTTTTGCCGACCACCGGACCCTGGATGGTGGCGGTCAAGAACGCCTTCGGCTTCATGATGCTGGGACTCGCCATCTGGATGCTGTCCCGATTCCTGCCGGGCACCGCCACGCTGGCGCTCTGGGGCGTATTGATTTTCATGGCGGGCGTTTATCTGGGCGGTTTTACGACGCTGACGCGGGAGTCGCCCGGCGTTTACAGACTGGGTAAGGGCTTCGGCTTGCTCGCGATTGTTTATGGAGCAGTCCTTATTGTCGGGTCCCTCGCCGGTAGCGACAGCATGCTCAGGCCCTTCAGCGCCCTGAATACCGGCGGGCAGTCCATGCTTGCCGACGACGGTGGCCTCGAGTTTCGCCGGATCAAGTCCGTTGGCGATCTCGAGCAGGCGCTGGCAACGGCATCAGCCGAAGGCAAAACGGCGATGCTGGATTTCTACGCGGACTGGTGTGTTTCCTGTATAGAGATGGAGAAGTACACGTTTACGGATGCGGCCGTGCAGGATGCGCTTGCTGATACGGTGCTGCTGCAGGCCGATGTCACCGCGAACGACGAGGAAGACCAGGGTCTTATGAAGCGATTTGGCGTCTTCGGTCCGCCGACCATCATCTTCTTCGGCAGTGACGGCTTGCAACGAAATGGTTATGAAGTTGTCGGATTTATGAAAGCAACCCAATTCACCGAACACGTGCACCTCGCGCTCGGCACCACGGATACACTCGCAGTACAACAGACACGGGAATGAAAAACTTTATTGCGGTCGCCCTGTTGATTGTGGCGTCTGCCGCCGCCGGTTATTTTCTGTATGGCAAATCGGTCGAGGTTGACGCCGCGCCGACTATTGCGTTTACACTTCCGGATCTTCAGGGCAATCCCCGGCAATTTTCGGAGTGGGCAGGAAAGGCACGGCTGGTCAACTTCTGGGCCACCTGGTGCGCGCCGTGTCGGCGGGAAATCCCGCTGCTGAAGAAAACCCAGACCGAACATGGCGGAGACAATCTGCAGGTGATCGGTATCGCCGTTGATTTCCCCGACCAGGTATCGGCGTACGCGGAGTCGGCCGAGTTCAATTACCCGATTCTGGTCGGGCAGGAAGACGCGATGGCTGCCGCAGAGTCGACGGGGATGGACTTCATCGGCTTGCCATTTACCATGATCGTCTCGTCCGACGGGTACCTCATCAAGACCCACATCGGGGAGATGCTCGAACAGCATGTGGCGCTCATCGTGGGGGTCCTCGATCAGATGCAGAGCGGCGAGCTGGATCTCAATGGTGCCAGAGCAGCCCTGAAAAGCCTTTGAGCTGACATTTAATTGTCGCGAAAATTACCCCATCTCCCTCGAATAGGGTTAGAATTGCTGCTATCTCCGGTTATCTGATACCAACCAACAAGAAATGGCAAGCCTCTTGCTGATCAACGGGCCGAACCTGAATCTCTTGGGAAGCCGCGAACCGGGCGTCTATGGCACGACCGACCTGGCTGCCCTCGAGAGCCGCCTGACAGAACTTGCCACCGAGCTCGGCCATGATTTGCAGTGCTTTCAGAGCAATGCCGAGCACGAGATCGTCGATCGCATACAGCAGGCCGCAAATACCGGGACGGATTTCATTCTGCTGAACCCCGGCGCGTTTACGCATACGAGCATAGCAATGCGCGATGCATTGCTGGCTGTCAGCATTCCGTTCATCGAAATTCATCTGAGCAATGTATTTGCCCGTGAGGACTTCCGACACAGCAGTTATTTCAGCGACATTGCCGCGGGCTGCCTCTTCGGCCTCGGCGCTCACGGTTATGAACTCGCACTCAAGGCTGCTGACCGCCAGCTCGGCGACGCCGGGGAAAAATAATGGACATACGAAAAGTCAAAAAACTCATCGAATTGCTGGACGAGTCCGGAATTTCGGAGATCGAGATCACCGAAGGAGATGAGTCGGTACGCATAAGCCGACATGCCTCGGGCGCCGTTGCCGCGCCCGCAGCCGTGATCGCGGCTGCGCCTGTTTCCGCACCGGCGGCGGCGCCTCAAGCTGCGGCTCCGGCTGCCGCCGGCCCTGCTGCGCCCACGGCAGCGGACGATGCCGAAGGATATGAGGTAACCGCACCGATGGTGGGCACATTTTACTCGGCGTCCTCCCCTGGCGCCGCGCCATTCGTTCAGGTTGGCGATCATGTTACTGAAGGCGATACGCTTTGCATTGTCGAAGCCATGAAGATGATGAACCAGATCGAGGCCGAAGTGTCCGGGACAGTGAAGTCGATTCGCGTGCAAAACGGGGATCCCGTCGAATACGGACAGGTATTGTTCGTCATCGATCAACGAAGCCCCGAGTAATCGGCCGATATCGCGATGCTGGAAAAGGTCGTAATAGCAAATCGCGGCGAAATAGCCCTGCGCATCCTGCGCGCTTGCCATGAGACGGGAATCAAGACCGTCGCCGTCCATTCGACGGCTGACTACAACCTGAAACACGTCTTGCTGGCGGACGAGACCGTTTGCATCGGGCCACCCGCGTCGGTCGACAGTTACCTGAATATGCCCGCAATCATCAGCGCGGCCGAGGTTACCGATGCGGTAGCCATACATCCCGGCTACGGCTTTCTCTCCGAGAATGCCGACTTTGCCGAGCGCGTCGATTCGAGTGGCTTCGTGTTTATCGGCCCGCCGGCTGACGCGATCAGGCTGATGGGCGACAAGGTCTCGGCAATCCGGGCGATGAAGTCGGCTGGAGTACCGTGTGTGCCGGGCTCCGACGGCCCGCTCGGGGACGATGCCGATGAAAACCTGCGTATGGCGCGCGACATCGGCTATCCGATCATAATCAAGGCGGCCGGCGGGGGCGGGGGCCGGGGTATGCGCGTTGTACACTCGGAAGCATCGCTGACCAACGCCATTGCGGTTACTCAGTCAGAGGCGCGCGCCGCATTCGACAACGACGTCGTTTACATGGAGAAATTCCTCGAGCGGCCGCGACATGTCGAAGTTCAGGTGTTGGCCGACGCTCATGGCAATGCCGTCCATCTGGGAGAGCGCGACTGCTCGATGCAACGGCGGCACCAGAAAGTCGTCGAGGAAGCGCCGGCGCCGGGGATAACACGTGAACAGCGGGCAAACATCGGCAATCGATGCGTCCGCGCCTGTGAGGAAATCGGTTACCGAAGCGCCGGAACCTTCGAGTTCCTGTATCAGGACGACGAGTTCTATTTCATAGAAATGAACACGCGGCTGCAGGTCGAACATCCCGTGACCGAGATGATCACCGGGATCGATATCGTGAAGGAGCAACTGCTGATTGCGGGCGGTGAAAAACTGAGTTTCACACAGGACGATATCAGGATTCGGGGCCACGCGATTGAATGTCGCGTCAATGCGGAGGACCCCAGAACGTTTATGCCGTCACCGGGGCTCGTACCGCTTTGGCACGCTCCGGGCGGGCCCGGAATCCGGGTAGACAGCCATGTGTATAGCGGATATGCGGTGCCGGCATTTTACGACTCGATGATCGGAAAGATCATTGCGCATGGCAATGATCGCCCAACGGCAATCGCGCGCATGAAGAACGCTTTGACGGAAATTGTCATCGAGGGAATCAAGACGAACGTACCCCTGCATCAGGAAATTTTTCAGCATTCGGCTTTTCAGGCCGGTGGCACCGACATTCATTACCTCGAGAAGCGGCTCGGGCTTTGAAGACATGCAGTGGCGCCAATTCGTGATGAACCTCGGGTCTTTGAACGCGGATCGCGTTGAGGCAGTCTTCTCGAGGCATGGTGCACAGGCCGTCACGCTGACTGACGCAGGCAGTGATGCGGTGCTCGAAGCGGCACCCGGTGAAACACCGCTCTGGGCAGAGTCCCGTATCACGGGTCTGTTCTCCGACAGTGCGGACCTGAGTGCACTGAAGAACGATCTCCTCGGTACATTCGGCCTTGGCGCTCTGCCGAAACACCGTGTTGATGAACTTGCCGATCGTCCCTGGGAACGCGAGTGGCTGAAGGATATCCGCCCGATGTGCTTCGGCGATCGTCTCTGGATTGCGTCGCTGGCACACGAAATCGATGTGCCAGATGCAGTGATCGTGCGGCTCGATCCGGGCCTGGCATTCGGCACCGGTAGGCATCCGACAACCGCCCTCTGTCTGCGCTGGCTGGACGGCCTCGATGTGACCGGCAAGACAGTACTCGACTATGGATGCGGCTCCGGCATCCTCGGCATAGCCGCGCTCCTGCTCGGTGCAAAAGCCGTGAGCGCACTGGACAATGACCCGCAGGCCATTACAGCCAGCATGGAAAACGCCCGAAATAACGGCGTCGGGGATCGCCTGTTTGTGACACAGGAGGTGGCCATGCTCCAGGGTGCATTTGATATCGTAATCGCCAATATTGTCGCCGAGTCCCTGGTGCATCATGCCCGGGAGATCAGCGGCAGAGTCGCCTCCGGTGGCATGCTGGCGCTTTCCGGTATTCTTGCCGAACAGGCGGATATCGTCATGGATGCCTACCGCGACTGGATCGACTTTGAGGAACCGGCGATCGATCGGTCGACAGACGAGGACTGGGTCCGCCTGGCGGGCAAGAGGACCTGAGAGGCAGGCATGTTTACGCAATGCCCTGAGTGCCAAACGACGTTTCGCGTAAGCGCGAAAGTGCTACAACAGGCCGCCGGGCGTGTGCGTTGCGGCGGTTGTGGGAATGTCTTCAACGCATTCGAGAATCTTTCCAAAGAGGATGCCGCTCGGGTCGAGTCAGAACTGCAGGCGTCCGGGGAGTCCGCGGACGACCAAAGCAGAAAACTCCTCGAAACGCTCGACAAGCTCGCCGGGCCGGAGCCCAGGATCGAGGATACCGGCGCCGAGTGGCGCGTTCTCGACGAAGACGAGGCCGGTGAGAGTGAGTCGGCCGACACGAGTTCGCTGCGATTCGTGATTGAGAGCGCCTCGGACGACGAGGTGCCGGAAAGACCGCTACTTCACGGTGGCACCGATCATATGCCGGAACCCGCCCCTGAAGGACAACAGTCTCCCGACCTCCCGGGAACCGGGCGCCCCGCGGCCGGCGCCGGTGAAATGCGCTACGACGACGACACGGTGTTGCCGGACGATTTCGACGAGGAACACGACGGCGCCGGGCCGTCGACGCCGGTTGAACCCGAGACGATTAAGCGGCCGGCACGGGCCCGCGAAGCCGGCCAGGATATGACCGAGTCCGATGAAGCACAGGTCGATCTGTCCCTGAGTGAACCCGATGACTGGGTCGAACTTCTGGACGAAGTGAGCGCAGAGGAGCTTGCGGCGGAAAAGACAGCTGAAGAACCGGCAGCGGTCGACCTGGAAGACGACTCGCCGACAGACGTTTCAAAGCACCTCGATGTCACCGCAGAGCCTGCAGATGACGGCACGCCGAGCGACATCGATACGCAATTTCTGAAGCAGGCCGAGGACATGGGCATCGACACCGGTAGTCACGAGATTATCGGGAACGAAGAGCCGGCCGAGCTCGACATGGAGCAGGACGGGAACAACCAACCTGACAAGATGTTCGATGAAGACTCGCAGGTAGTCGAGACCATCATCATGGAAGGCGATTCGGTCAGCGATGCGATGCAAAACGAGCGTAGAAAGTCAGCAACAGAATCAGGCGACTTCGAAAGCCCCGGACCGCTGGTGGATACTTATACGCTGAACAGGCGCAAGTTGCGTGGCGGCAGACATATTGACGATTTCACGGTCGTTGCCGGGGTCGTCGTGCTGGGGTTGCTCCTGATCGGGCAGATCCTGCACCAGTCGCGCCAGTCGCTCGCGACATTCGATGCATTCAATCAAACGGTCGGGCCGATCTATCGGGCACTCGGACTACCCATAACTCCCGAATGGGACATCAGGGGCTGGCAATTCGAGGCAACCAGCGGCAACATCGATGAAAGCGTCGACGGGAATGAAGAACTGCTGACGATATACTCACGGCTGGCGAACAAGTCCAGCCAATCTTTACCCTACCCGCTCGTGCACGTATCCCTGACGGACCGCTGGGAAGAAATTATCGGAAGCCGCGTGCTCGAACCGAATGAATATCTCGCCGGGGATCTGGACCCCAGCAAGCCGGTACGCTCCGGTGAAAATTTTACCGCGGTGATCACAATAGAATCGCCTTCCACCGACGCGACGGGGTTCAAATTGAACGTCTGTTACCGGGTGGCACAGGGTCGGGTGCGATGTGCCACCGAAGACTTCAAGAAATAAGGTGTTAGATCCTGTCTCAGTGTTCCCCGTTGGCCGCGTATCGGACTCGCTCGAAGTTTGAGACAGGATTTTAAAATCGGCCCGCATCGAATCGCCGGCCCGTTTCTGCTGGCACCCATGGCCGGCATTACCGATGCACCGTTTCGCCGCCTGTGTCGCCGCTTTGGCGCAAGTATGACGACATCGGAGATGACCACTGCCGATATCAGCCTCTGGACCACGTCCAAGTCACGGCGGCGTCTCGATATCGACAGCGATGCAGAGCCGAGCGTGGTGCAGATTGCCGGCTCGGAACCTCGACAACTGGCAATCGCGGCAATGCTCTGTGCAGACCGCGGGGCGCAGATTATCGACATCAATATGGGCTGTCCGGCCAGGAAAGTCTGCCGGAAACTCGCAGGTTCGGCCCTTCTGCAGGACGAGGTTCTCGTGGGAAAGATTCTCGGCGCGGTTGTGACGGCCGTCGACGTGCCCGTGACGCTGAAGATCCGCACCGGCTGGGACCCGGATCACAAGAATGGAACAGTTATTGCAGGGATTGCCGAAGATTGCGGCATTCAGGCGCTGGCCGTGCACGGGCGCACCCGCGCATGTCGATTCAGCGGGGAGGCCGAATACGAAACAATTGCGCAAATCAAAGGGTCGGTGCGCATTCCGGTTATTGCCAATGGTGACATCGACAATGTGGAGAAGTCGCTTGAGGTTTTTCGTATAAGCTCAGCAGACGCCTTGATGATTGGCCGGGGCGCACAGGGTCGTCCCTGGTTCTTTCGCGAACTGAATTACTTTTACGAAAGACGCAAACATCTCCCGCCTTTAGCAAATTCAGAATTGCGTGATATCATGATCACGCACCTTAACGATCTGTACCGGTTCTATGGGGACGCAACTGGCGTTAGGGTGGCTCGCAAGCATCTAACCTGGTATTGCAATAGTCTGAAACAGTCGGACGAGTTTCGCAGCCGGGTGGTGCGTGTCGATAGTGCTTCCGAGCAAATTCGCTTGACAAGGGATTTCTTCAGCCGTAGCGCAGACGAGGCGTCAATGGCCGCGTAGGAGACTCCGACCGGAAGCCGGGTGCTCAATTCAGATGGAAGTTTTGACCAGTGGCCAACTATAACTCTCAGAAAAACAAGCAACTTTCAACCTTGAAGAACAACAAGCCGCTACGCAAGCATACAGAAGAAGCACTCAACAGATATATCGCGAGCCTGAATGGCGACCGGCCCGGAGATCTCTATGATCTCGTGCTCGGTGAGGTCGAAGAACCGTTGTTCAAGGTCGTCATGGATTACACGCACGGTAATCAGAGCCAGGCCGCCGGGATTCTCGGCATCAACCGGGGTACGCTGCGCAAGAAGCTCAAAATTTATTCTTTACTCCAGTAAAGGCCGTTCATGTTGACAATTTGTCGCGCGCTTATCAGCGTTTCTGATAAGCGTGAGCTCATCCCTTTTGTATCCGGTCTTGTCGACCTGGGCGTCGAGGTACTTTCGACCGGAGGAACATGTCGTCGCCTGACAGAGGCCGGCATCGAGGCGATAGAGGTTTCCACGAAGACCGGTTTCCCCGAGATCATGGACGGCCGAGTGAAAACCCTGCACCCGGTCATTCACGGTGGGCTTCTCGGCCGTCGCGGCACGGACGAAGTCGCCATGTCAGAGCACGGCATCGAACCAATCGACCTGTTGGCCGTCAATCTGTACCCGTTCGAGACGACCATTACCGATCCTGACGCGAGCCTCCAGGACGCAATCGAGAATATCGACATCGGCGGCCCGGCGATGATACGCGCCGGCGCGAAGAACCATGACGGCGTAGTCGTAGTCGTGGATCCGGATGACTACGGCGAGGTACTCGGTGCAATAAGAAACGACAAGCTGTCGGAGGAACACCGGCGACGCCTTGCAGCCAAAGCCTATGCGCATACGGCAAGCTATGACGCGGCGATCACGAAGTATCTTTCCCGGTCACTGAAAGACGATCCGCTGGGAGCGAGGTTTCTCCATGCCGGGACGCTCGTGGAGCGGCTGCGATACGGCGAGAACCCGCATCAGGATGCGGCCTTTTACAGGGACGCGACGAGTGCGGCCGGTGCTCTCGCATCGGCAAGGCAGCGTCAGGGAAAGGCCCTGTCGTACAACAACATCGCCGATAGCGATGCTGCCCTGGAATGCGTCAAACAGTTCAGGGAGCCGGCCTGCGTCATCGTCAAGCATGCCAACCCCTGCGGCGTCGCTATTGCAAACGACATCCTGACGGCGTACGAGCGCGCTGTCACGACCGACCCGACATCGGCGTTCGGCGGCATCATCTCGTTCAACAGGCCGCTCGACGCCGCGACGGCAAAGGCAATTATCGACAAACAATTTGTCGAGGTAATCGTCGCGCCGGCCGTCGAACAAGATGCCCTCGACGCGACGGCCGCCAAGGGGAACCTGCGCGTGCTGGAGACCGGAGAATGGTCGGCCGGCCCCGTTAGTGAGCTGGACTATAAGAAGGTGTCCGGCGGACTCCTGGTGCAGAGCAGCGACACCGGAATAGTGTCGGAGAACGATCTCGAGGTGGTGACGGACAAAACACCGGACGCAGAACAGATATCCGATTTGCTATTCGCCTGGAAGGTCGCGAAGTTTGTAAAATCGAATGCCATCGTTTTTTGCAAGGACGGAATGACGATAGGCATCGGCGCGGGTCAGATGAGCCGCATCGACAGCACCAGGATCGCGGCGGTCAAGGCGGCCGACGAAGGGCTTTCAACACAAGGGTCGGTGATGGCATCAGACGCCTTTTTTCCTTTTCGCGACGGGATCGATGCGGCGGCGGAACAGGGCATCAGTGCGATTATTCAGCCGGGAGGCTCGATGCGTGACGATGAAGTTGTCGCAGCCGCCAACGAGCACGGGCTTGCCATGGTTTTTACCCGCATGCGGCACTTCAGGCATTGAGGGATGAAAGTCCTGGTCGTCGGTGGCGGGGGGCGCGAACACGCACTCGCATGGAAATGTGCCCAGTCGAGAAAGGTGACCGAGGTTATCGTGGCACCCGGCAATGCCGGTACCGCAAAAGAAGCAAATCTTCGGAACGTCGCGATCGCCGCGGATGATATCGACGGCCTGCTCGATCTGGCCGAGGCCGAGACCGTCGGCCTGACGATCGTCGGCCCCGAGGCGCCGCTGGTTGCGGGAATCGTCGACCGCTTCATGGAACAGGGACGTCCCTGTTTCGGGCCGACGGCCGGCGCCGCACAACTCGAAGGGTCCAAGGCCTTCGCCAAGGATTTCCTCGCCCGTCATGACATTCCGACCGCGGCTTACGCGACCTTTGCCGAACTCGGGCCCGCACTGGATTACATCCGCGAACAGGGGGCACCGATCGTCGTCAAAGCCGACGGCTTGGCGGCCGGCAAGGGCGTGATCGTCGCCGCGACCACCGGGGAAGCAGAGCGGGCCGCGACCGACATGCTCGGCGCCGGCAGTTTCGGCGATGCCGGACGCAAGATCGTCGTCGAGGAATTTCTCCAGGGCGAGGAAGTGAGTTTCATCGTCATGACCGACGGCAAGTCCATACTGCCGCTCGCCACGTCGCAGGACCACAAGGCCAGGGACGAAGGTGATACCGGACCGAACACGGGTGGCATGGGTGCATACTCGCCGGCGCCCGTGGTAACGCCGGTACTCGAAAAGCGTATCATGGACGAGATAATCCGGCCGACGATCGACGGACTCGCCGCCGAGGGGATTAGCTATCTCGGATTTCTGTACGCCGGCCTGATCATTGGCAGGAGTGGCGCGCCCAGAGTGCTTGAATTCAATTGCCGCTTCGGCGATCCCGAGACGCAGCCGATCCTGGCCAGGCTGCAGAGCGATCTCGTCGATCTCTGCCTCGCCGCGAACGAAGGAGATCTCGCCGGCAATTCGATCCAATGGGACCCCAGGGCTGCGCTCGGCGTGGTCATGGCAGCGGGCGGTTACCCGGGCAGCTATCGCAAGGGCGACAGGATAAGCGGACTGCCGGACGAGACCAGTGGCGCCGTGAAAGTTTTCCATGCCGGCACCGCGCTCGATGGCGACGACGTCGTGACCAGTGGCGGGCGCGTACTGTGCGTGGTCGGTCTGGGCGATACCGTGGCCGCGGCGAGGGATACCGCCTATGCAGCGGTTGAACGTATTAACTGGAAGGATGTGTTTTTCCGACGCGATATCGGACATCGTGCCATCGCCCACCGAGCATAGCTTATGCTGACAACCGCCCAGGCAAGCGAAGCGATCTCGGAGTCCCTGCGAACCTTCGGCAGCGAGGACGTCCCGCTTGCCGATGCGGCGGGGCGAATTCTTCGCCAGTCGATAAGAGCAGAGCGCGATCAACCGCCCTTTGACCGCGTCATGATGGACGGCATCGCAGTCGATTACTCGGCATTGTCGTCGGGCAGCCGACGGTTCGCCATTCAGGCGACACAGGCGGCCGGAGATCCCGCGTTGACGCTTGACGACAGCGCCAATTGCATCGAGATCATGACCGGCGCCGTACTGCCGAAACGTGCCGACTGCATTATTCCGGTCGAGCGAATCAGCCGTGAGGAAGGCGTAGCCGTAGTCGAGCAGGATTACCAGGCCGAGCAAGGCCAGTTCATTCACCCGCAGGGTTCCGATCACAAAGAGGGATCGGAGGTGCTGACCAGCGGTACGACAATCTCGCCGATGGACGTCGCGATCATCGCTTCCTGTGGGCTGGAGACGCTCAGCGTCAGTCGAAAGCCCATGATCAATGTCATGTCGACGGGCAACGAACTCATACCACCCGGCAGGCCCATCGAAGACCACCAGGTGCGCTTGTCCAACGGCCCGGCCCTTGTCGCGATGCTCGAGGAGCAGGGTTTCGATCGATGCCGACATGAACATATTGCCGACGAACCTGAGCTGCTGGCAAAGCGCCTAGCGGAAAGGCTGGGTGAGTCGGACGTATTGATACTCAGCGGCGGCGTTTCGATGGGCAAGGCGGATTATGTGCCGCAGGTGCTGGCGGACCTGGACGTGAAAGTCGTTTTTCACAAGATCAGCCAGCGCCCGGGCCTTCCGATGTGGTTCGGCATGGGGCCAAACGATCAGGCCGTGTTCGCGTTGCCGGGCAACCCGGTATCGGCACTGGTCTGTTGCCGGCAGTACGCTTTGCCTGCGTTGTTTCTTGCAAGCGCGCGCCGGCAACGCGGCGCGGAAACCGCGGTGCTGGCGGAAGATGTCAGCTTCAAGCCCAGCCTGACCTGTTTCCTGCCGGTGCGCCTTCTCGGGGTCGCCGACGGCCGGCGGGTCGCGCAGCCTGTGAAGACCAACACCTCGGGCGATTTTACGTCATTGAGCGGCACGGACGGCTACGTCGAACTGGGGAAGGACACGAGCGAATTTCCAAAGGACACGCCGGTGCCGCTGCATCGCTGGTCAGCGCCCTGAGAGGAAGCCTAGTCCAGCAAATCCAAGATGCGGCTGTATTTTATGATGAACTCGCGCCCGCGCCCCGCGGGTCCGGCGACTCCATGTTCATCGACTTCGTTATAAACAACAAACAGCCCGGCGTTTGCCGACTGCAACCATGAAAACCGCAGGTTGGCGGCGGTGATGTCGTTGCGGTCATCGTATTGCACAAGTGACTGCAGCAATATTTTCGGCGTGAACGAGTAGGAGATTCGCAGGCGGGCCAAATTCACTTCGAAATCGCCGTTTGTAACGGGCAAGCGGATGTCATTGTAGCTCCACGATAATTCGGTACTGAACGTTTCGCCAATCCGGTAGCGCAGCCTGGGCCGCAAGGTAGTTTTGTCGCCGCCGAAGAATCCGCCGATCACCGCATCGAGGTGAACACTAAGCGGCGCGGCCTGGTTTGTGAAGTACACAAGTTGCAATTCCTCGTGCTTGTAGGTGCCGGGTTCGACTGTCACACCATCGTTGATTTCAAAGGCATCCTTCACGCCCTCGCGCGTAAAATTGACGCCGGTATGAATTTCCATACCGCTTTTCCACTCCCAGTGATTATCTATATGCAGGAAACCCGTTTCCTGAAAGCCGTCGAAATCCCAGTAGCCGTAATACCAAGTGTGAGGACGCAGTTCGTGCAAGCCCCACAGGTCATCGGGCCTGATGCGGCGCATGATGAATCCACTGTACTTGCGGTAGTCATCGCGCGCCAGAAAACCGACTTCCGGATTGAAGTCCGCTCCGACCTCGCTATACCCGAGGCCTGATGACCATTTTCCGGAGTTGTAAGTCGTGTCGACCGAAAAGGCGTCGTCCTTTCCCGAAAGGCCGGGCGTGTCAGTCCTGGCCACCCATCCTTCGAAGTCGAGGTGTTTTCCAAGACCCCAGCGTCCGTCAATCGCATAGGTCCGGTTGTAATCGTCACTGCCGGCAGGCAGCAGGCTGCCATCACCACTGCGGTCGATGAACGAGCCGCCGATCGACGAACGATTCGCGAACTCCTGATTGACACGGGCGATGGTATAGTCGTTCGCCGGCGCGACGCCGGGTACGGCTTCGGTCTTCATATACAGGAGCCCAACGTTGGTGGCGTCACCCACTTTACCGGATAAGCGAAGCCCGGCATCGATCGGAATGGGTTCGCCGTCGGTGCTGATGCCGATTCGCCGGCTGAAAAACAGCTCTACCTCTTCATCGTTGCCTACTGTGAACTGGCCTGCATTCTCCAGGAAGAAAGGGCGTTTCTCCGGAAAAAATAAACTAAAGCGATTGAGGTTCACCTGTTGTTCGTCGACTTCCACCTGGGCGAAGTCGGTGTTGTAAGTCAGATCCAGTGTGAGGCTCGGCGTGACCGAGTACTTGATGTCAACACCGAATTCTTCGTCATATCGAGTGCCGGCAGGCAGATCGCCGCCGCGCGATGCCTGACCCAGTACATAGGGTGTAACTTTCAGGTTTCTGTGAGGCGGCACCTCCAGGCCTTCGATCGTTCCGGCGTCGGCAATGCGATGCAGATTGTGCTGACGAGACAGGCGCGACCAATACACGACTTCGTTGTTGCGGCGAATATTGCGCTGGAAATTGATTCCCCAGGTCTGGGTAACTTCGGCACCGTAGCGCAGCGACCTGAACGGTATCTCCATCTCCGCACTCCATCCCAATTCCGAGATCGTTGCCTTGACCGACCAGCTCGTGTCCCAGTTCAGATTGAATCCGCCCGCACCGAACAGATCCCCGGCCTGCTTGACCACCTGGCCATCGTACTCGATGCCGGCGGGATTCGTGCCGAAGACGAAACCATTCTGTTTGTCGTGAAAGCTATCCAGGATGACCTGAAAACTGTCCGTGTCATCCAGCGATGAATCCCGGCGGCTGTCCGATACGATGATCTCCCCGGGCTCATCGTCATAACAGATCACGCCGACATACAGGGAGTCGTCGGTGAAACCTACAAAAACCTCGGTTCTCTGAGTCGCGGGCTGGCCTTCATCCGGCCGGACCTGCCAGAAGCCGCTGGTCGGTATTACTGCGCCCCAGGCGGTATCGCCGGCAACGACGCCGTCGAGTCGTGGTGCATCAGACATCGGGTAGGCCCGCATTGCCGGCCTCGCGGCGTAAGACGCCGGCACCGCGAGCAACAGGCTGCAGACGACAACGACGCGACGCACGTGAGCACCCTTTTAGCCCGAATATTGCGACAGGTCCCGGGCGATCTCGTGCATTGTCCAGGCTATCGCTTCATCGCCTCGAAGAACTTGGCATTCGTCTTGGTGTCCTGCATCTTGGACAGCAGGAACTCGACAGCGGCAAGTTCGTCCATCGGATGCAGGACCTTTCTGAGCACCCACATCTTCTGAAGCTCTTCGGGTTCCGTCAGGTACTCTTCCTTGCGTGTGCCCGATCGGTTGATATTGATCGCCGGGAAAACGCGTTTTTCGGAGATGCGCCGGTCCAGGTGGATTTCCATATTGCCCGTCCCCTTGAACTCCTCGAAAATCACCTCGTCCATCTTGGACCCGGTGTCGACCAGCGCAGTCGCGAGAATCGTCAGGCTGCCGCCTTCCTCGATGTTTCTCGCGGCACCGAAGAAACGTTTCGGACGATGCAGCGCGTTCGCATCGACGCCGCCGGTCAATACCTTGCCCGATGAAGGCACAACGGTGTTATAGGCGCGGGCCAGACGCGTTATCGAATCGAGGAGAATAACGACGTCCTTCTTGTGCTCCGTGAGTCGCTTGGCCTTTTCGATGACCATTTCGGCAACCTGGACGTGACGGCTAGCCGGCTCGTCGAATGTCGAGGACACGACCTCACCGCGCACCGTCCGAATCATCTCGGTGACTTCCTCCGGCCTTTCGTCTATCAGAAGAACGATCAGGGTCACGTCCGGCGCATTCGCCGAGATTGCGGACGCGATGTTTTGCAAAAGAATGGTCTTGCCGGCTTTCGGCGGCGATACGATGAGGCCACGCTGTCCCTTGCCGATCGGCGCGACCATGTCGATGATCCGGGCCGTCAGGTCCTCGGTGCTGCCGTTTCCCTGCTCGAGCAGCAGGCGATCGCGCGGAAAGAGCGGCGTAAGGTTCTCGAACAGCACCTTGCTCTTGGCGTTTTCCGGCGCATCGAAATTGATCTGCCCCACCTTCAATAAGGCGAAGTAGCGCTCGCCGTCCTTCGGCGGCCGAATCAGCCCTGATACGGTGTCCCCGGTGCGGAGGTTGAACCGTCGAATCTGGCTGGGACTGACATATATATCATCCGGCCCCGCGAGGTACGAACTGTCGGCCGACCGAAGAAAGCCGAAGCCGTCCTGGAGTATCTCCAGGACACCGTCACCATAGATGTCCTCACCATTCTTGGCGTGTGCCTTGAGAATGGAAAAAATGATGTCCTGTTTGCGAGAACGTGCCAGATTGTCAAGGCCCAGCGATTCGCCGAGTCCTACGAGCTCGGCCGCCGGACGGTTCTTGAGCTCCGTCAGGTTCATGATGTCTTTGCTTTGCTCGAGCTGCTCCGGCGGAATTATCTCGAGATTTCCATCGTCATCGGGATATTCGTCGTGACTGCTTCTACGCCGACGGCGGCGATTCGGAGATCCACCCGAACTCTTAGATTTAGCCGACTGCTTTGGTCGACTTCGTGTTGAATTACCCAAGTATCCTCTCACAGATTGGTTTCCAGAAAGTCAGTTAAGTCCTTTTTCGGCATCGCACCGAGTTTTTGTGCCCGCACCGCGCCGTCCTTGAACAGCATCAGGGTCGGTATGCTGCGAATCTGGTATTTGGCAGGTGTATTCGGGTTCTCGTCGATGTTCAGTTTGGCCACCGTGAGCCTGTCGGCGTACTGCTCGGCCGCCTCGTCGAGAAGCGGCGCAATCATTTTGCACGGCCCACACCATTCTGCCCAGAAGTCGACCAAAATGGCTTTGTCGGAATTGAGAACGTCAGTCTCAAAGCTGTCATCATTGGTGTGGACGATCTTGTCGCTCACCCGCTATTCCCTCCATTTGAATAATGTCTTTGATATTGGCATTGCTCGCCTATGTTGACTATTTTCCAACTTTGCGAAACGGATGACGCTGCCTGCTCAATCAGGCAATATGTCGCAGCTTTATCGCGGCTTCTCTTGGATTTCGATGGTGGCGAGTGGCAGATGCGACGGCTGTCGCGTCGATACTGAGCCAATTTGACCCCTTCGCGAGGCATTTTGCAAGTCTTTAACCCACATTTTCCGATCATGACGCATGACCGATAATCATCTGAGCAACCTCAGATTCGACGAACTTCCGCTGCATGACAGCATGCGGGCCGGCATACGCGATGCCGGCTTCGAATACTGCACACCCATTCAGGCCACCGCCCTCCCGATCGCGCTCGAAGGGCGGGACGTCGCGGGCCAGGCGCAGACGGGCACGGGTAAGACGGCTGCATTCCTGGTAGCCGCGTATCAGATGCTGTTGAATACGCCGGCCGAGCTCGAGGACGGAAAACAGCCCAGGGTATTCATTCTGGCGCCGACACGAGAGCTGGCCGTGCAGATCGCCAAGGACGCGGAGACTCTGGGCAGGCACACGGAATTCGAGGTTGCGCTGGCCTTCGGCGGTACAGATTATGAAAAACAGCGCCGCCATATCGCGAGCGGCGTCGATGTCCTGGTCGGCACGCCCGGTAGGATCATCGACTACTTCAAGCAGGGCGTATTCAAGCTAAACCGTGTCCAGGTCGCCGTGCTCGATGAGGCGGACCGCATGTTCGACCTCGGATTTATCAAGGACATTCGATACCTTCTCCGGCGCCTGCCGAAGCCCGAGAAGCGGCTCAGCATGCTGTTCTCGGCGACGCTCTCGCATCGCGTCATGGAGCTCGCCTACGAGCACATGAATGAACCGGACCTGATTCGCATCGAGCCCGATAAGGTCACGGTCGATCGCGTCAGGCAGGCGATCTTTTTTCCCTCGAACAAGGAAAAGATGCCCCTGCTCGTCGGCTTGATTCGCGAGATGGGAGCGAGCCGCATCATGGTATTCGTGAACACCAAGAGAGAAGCGGAGCGGCTACAGGCCTTTCTGCAGGCGAACGACATAGACGCCAGCGCCATATCCGGCGATGTGCCGCAGAGGAAGCGACTCAGCATGCTGATGCGGTTTCAAAGCGGTGAACTTCCTGTGCTGATCGGCACCGACGTAGCCTCTCGCGGGCTACACATACCGGACGTTCAGTACATCATCAATTACGACCTGCCCCAGGACCGCGAGGACTATGTTCACCGGATCGGCCGTACCGCGCGCGCCGGCGCATCGGGCGACGCGATAAGTTTCGGTTGTGAGACCTATGCGATGTATCTTCCGGACATCGAGGACTTCATCGGCCACAAGATTCCGGTGGCGAACTTCGATCCCGCTCTCTTGCCCAAACTAAAGAAGCCCGCAACCCGAAAACGGAAAAGCCGCAAAAGTCCCAGGCGTAAACGATCCATGTAGATGGTGCCGGGCACTGACTTATTTGACTAATTGAAGACAGCGAGTTTGGTAGCGGGAAACTGCTGCTCCATTAGTC
>JBHIDG010000008.1:0-20880 GCA_046760025.1 Woeseia sp.
CTTGTAACCGTCTTTCAGCTGCGCTTCCAGCCACGGGTGTTTGTCGTAAACGCTGCGGGCAATCGAAATCGCCCGTTCGGCATTCTGCGGGCCGAAAGGGACAAAATAGGAGAAATTGTGCAGGAACAGCTTCGCCGGTTCGAAGCACACGCAGTAGGCGCCCAAGTCCAGGATGCCGTCCTGCACGGCCTCGAGCGTTTCCGCGACCTTGGCGATCGAGCCACCGTAGCCCTCGACAAAATTGACCTCGTAATCGGTTTCCTCGGCAATGCGACGTTTGACTTCCGGAACGAAAAAATCCCGTATTTCAGTTGCGTAGACCGCGGGCCCGGCAGGGTGACCGGTACCGATTCTCAGCGTGATCGTCTTCGATTCCGTGCAAGCGTGTACCAATGACATCAGCAAAACGATTGCCGCCAGGCCGATCAGCCTTGGTCTGTTGCCGCCCGACATACATACATACCTAGTTGTTGAATCGAGCAGCCGGGAAGCGGTACCGGACGGCAGATTCATTCCTGCCAGGTCGGGTACTCTGGTTTACCGATCAGGTAATCCGGATTCCCGCCTTCTCGCGGCACGAACTTCTGCACCCGGGCGTTCAGAACTTCGGCGACATAGAGACTTCCTTCCTGATCGACGCTCATTTGATGTACGCCCCAGACCTGACCCGGTTTCGGTCCCCAACTTCCCCAGGTCAGCAGCATCTCCCCATCGAGGCTGTACTTCTGGATTTTGTAGTTGCCATGGCCGTCCGACGTCCAGAGGTCTTGATCGGCCGTGATGAGCATGTCGTACGTGACGTTGATGTCGCCGAGATACCATTGGTCAATGAAGCTGCCGTTCTCATCGAAGATCTGGATGCGGCGATTGGCTCTGTCGCTGACGTACACGCGCCGCTTTGCATCGATGGCGATGCTGTGCACTTCATTGAAGTAGTTCGGGCGCTTCTCATTGCCGCCCGGCTCGGCCGGCTCTCCCCAGGACATGAGATAGTTGCCTTCCTTGTCGAACTTCACGACCCGCGTGTTCTCGTAGCCGTCCGCGACGAAAAAGGTACCTTCCGGCAGCCATGCGACATCGGTCTGGCGGAAAAAATGCGTCTCGTCGTTGCCGCTTTCGCCCGGAGTCCCGAGGGTCTGCAGCAATTTCTGGCCATCGTTGCTGAACACATAGATCGCATTCCCGGCATCGTCGATGACCCAGACGCGTTTCTGCGGGTCATACGGGCTGATCCGGATCTTGTGCACACGCTTGAACATCGAGTTCCATTGCGCCCCCCACTCGACAACCTCGCCCTCACGATTGGCGACGAACACGATGTGCTCCCAGCGATAGTCCCGACCCTCCTCACCGATGTTCGGCCAATGGGGTTCTCCCGGGCTGCCCAGGGGGTCGAGCGAGGGGTTGCGGGCGGGCGCCCGTCTCACCGGAGCGCTGAGTCGAAGCGTGCCGCCAGCCTCATCGTCAACCTCTATGATCTGCGCGGGTATCTCTTGCGGCAATTTTCGCAACTCGCCCCGCATAGTGACGAAAATCCGGTCCGGGTTCTGCGCGAATACGCCCTGGACCGCTCCCCAGGTCCACCCCTCGTGGCCGGGCAGATCAGACAGGTCCTTGGGCCAGTCCTTTACGACCTCGTAGGCGCCTGATACCCGCTGGTCACTCTTGTTCGGCAAGTTCCACCCACTGTCTGGTGCTTTGGCGACGTCTGGTACCTGCCCGACCTCTTGGGCCTGCTCTACGCAGCCCAGCAGCAAGGCCGCCAACGTGATTGTTATCACAGTTCGATTATTCATGGTTTCCTCCCCTACACATTGAATCCTGACCCGCTTCTTTCCCAACCCCGTTGACGACTATATCTTTGTTCTCGAGTCGCAGGGGCCTGATTCGATCCGCTAAGCCGCACCGGTTGCCGGAGCATATCCCAGCTCCCCGTAGTCGGGTCAAGGAGGGCCAGCTTATTCTCTTCGACATCACGGGGCACGCTTTCCGGCGCTGCGCCGGTGACCCGGGAACGAAGCGAATCAGGGGCTGTTGTTGCAATCCAGGATGGCCTCATTCTGACTGGCAGTACGCTCCACATTGCCGGCAGTTATCGGCTGTTCAAGCGCCCCGCGTATATTCCGGATGCTCAGTCATCAAGCGCTCGCCATACTGGTCGCCGGCAAGTCGAAGTTCGGCGCCAGGGGACGACCTGGCGGCAAAGTCAGGCCGAAACCGACCGCCTGCTGATATCGGCCAGCTCGCCCATGGCGAACGTGGCGTCTCTGTGCAGCGGGCGCCGGATAGGTCGAGCTTGAAATTTTATTCGCTTTTTTCATGAAAATATGACACTTTGTTTATAAAATATCCATAATATCGGAAAAATGGAAACATTTTTTCTAAAATATTCGAATAAAATAGTAATAACGGCCGGACGATAGGATATGCGGACGGGCTTTCCGTATCCGGCACGGCCGGGGAGCGCCCAAGCAGAGCCATGGTTGCCATCGCCGAATCCAATGTTCGACTGGTCGAGTGTCCCAGAGAGCGGCCGACCTGCCTCACGACTTCGGATGTGCTGGATTCCATCGGATGCACGCTGATCATTTTCCTGAGTGGAGCAAGCCGGGCGACGGGCTGCCGAATCTACGCCAAGGCGGAGTACATGAACCCCGGCGGCAGCATCAAGGACCGGATTGCCCGGGCCATCATCCTGGAAGCCGAGCGGCGTGGCGAGCTGACCCCGGAATCGACCATCCTGGAAGTCACTTCCGGCAATACCGGCATTGCGCTGTCGATGGTCGCGGCGGCTCGAGGCTACAGGGTCTCGATCGTGATGCCGCGGTCGGTGAGTGAAGAGCGGCGCCGCATGATTCGCGCTCTCGGGGCGGAGCTGCATCTGATCCGGGAGCTGAATGATATCCGGGACGCGGTAAAGCGCACCGTCGAGATCGCCGTCCGCGAAAAACATATATTTCTACCGAGCCAGTTCTCCAACCCCGACAACGCCAGATGCCACGAGACCACCACCGGGCCGGAAATCATCCGCCAGCTCGACGGCGAGGTGGACGCATTCGTCATGGGCGTCGGCACCGGCGGCACCTTGATGGGGGTCGGTCGCGCAATGCGCAAGGCCGGCATCGGCGCCAGGATCGTGGCCGTGGAACCCGACGAGTCGGCGGTGATGTCCGGTGACAGGCCCGGGCAGCATGGCATTCAGGGACTTGCCGACGGTTTCGTTCCGGATCTTGTCGATCTCGAGGAGATCGATACCATCGTCCGCGTCAGGACGGCCGATGCCATCGACATGTCCCGCCGCCTGAGCGCGGAGGAGGGCCTGCTGGTCGGCATCTCCGCCGGTGCGAACGTGCTGGCCGCCGGCCGGGTGGCCTGCGAGCTCGGGCCGGGCCACACCATCGCCACTGTCCTGCCCGATCGCGGCGAGCGTTATCTCAGCGTGGCAGGGCACGCCTGCCGCTGACCACGAAACGTTCCGGTCCGGCGCCGGCCTGAGGTGTCCGGGAGAACGAGTAACCGCCGTGTGCCCCGATAGCGGAAAATCAATGTAGGTATTTATACGTATTTCAGCACGACGATCTGGTCCTGACGCGGGACATCTGGTACTTCAGTCGTTCGACTGCCGTGCACCGAAATAATTACGGTCTTGGGGCGGTCATTGTTGATATGAATATGTCGGCGGCGATAATCGTAAAAGCCCATCTGTTACTGCTTCTGTCGGGCCTCGGTCTTCTTCTGGTCAGTTCGCCCGCGGTGGCTGCTGGCGTCGGCGAGTCGGCACCGGATTTCGAGATAGCAATTCAGGACGGATCGAGATTCCGCCTGTCGGACTATCGCGGGCAAAAACCTGTCTACCTGATCTTCTGGAATACCTGGTGCTCGTACTGCATAAAAAAGACGCCCCGCTATCAGAAACTCCAGGAGCAATTCGGGGACAAGATCGAGATCATCGCGATCAATACCAGCTGGAGCGATTCACCCGAGGAGATGCGGTCGTTCGGGGAGAATCACCGGCTCGAGTATTCGACGGCGTTCGATGCCGGCGAGTCAATCACGGATCGATATCGGGTGTTCAACGTGCCTACCGAGTTCATCGTCGGCATCAATGGCATTATCCATTATCGGGACAGAGTGCCTGAATACCTGGCGGCGCATCTGCCGGACTGGCTGTCGCCGTATGTGCCGTCACCGGAGACGGCTTCGCTCGTCTGCAGCAAGTGATTCAACAAGACAAGAATCCGTCTGGCCGCGAACCGTCGGACAATGATGCGTCGCAAGGCAGCCGCCTGGGCCGGCGGACTTTTCTGTTGCGCGGCGGCGCGGCGTTGGCCATGGCAGCGGCACTGGCAGGACTGCCTTATGCGCTCCGCAAGGAGCTGACCCGGGAAACCTCGTTCATCCTGTTCTCCGCGCAGCAGCGCCGGGCCGTACAGGCTGTTCAGGAACACCTGTTGCCGGGCGAACCGGAAGCCCCGGGCGCCGCGGACATCAATGCCGCCGGATATCTCGAGTGGGCGATCACGACGCCCGAAATCGATCCGGACGCGCGAAACACGATCGTCAACGGTGTCGGCCGGCTACAGGATGCGAGCCGGGAGCGCTTCGACGTTCTGTTCCATGAGCTGGATTTCGAGCAGCGGGAAAAGCTGCTGCGCTACCTGGCCGACAATACGCGCTGGGGCCGCGCCTGGTTGTCGCTGATGTTGTACTACATCTTCGAGGCGCTGCTGTCGGATCCCGTATACGGCGGTAACCGTGACCAAATCGGCTGGCGATGGCTGGAACATCAAGCGGGCTTCCCGAGGCCGCCGGCGGACAAGATCTACGGCAGGTTGTGACTATGGATTGCGACGTTTGCGTCATCGGCAGCGGCGCCGGGGGCGGGCCCGTTGCATTGACGTTGGCACAAGCCGGCTACTCGGTCATCGTATTGGAAAAGGGTCCCTGGTTTACGGAGAAGGATTTCTTCAAGGACGAGATTGCCTGTTGTCGACGCAATACCTATTCGCGCAACCTCCGGGAGGAGTTTCACGTAGTCGAGGAATACGACGGCGAGAAGGGCTGGTTTGCAAGACCGACCTTCGATTCCGGCTGGGACTTCTGGAACGGCAACATGGTCGGCGGCTCATCGAATCTGATGAGCGGTTTTTTCCATCGCCTCAAACCGAGAGACTTCAGGCTGTTGTCCGAATTCGGCGCCATAGAGGGTGCCAACATCGTCGACTGGCCGATCGATTACGATGTCCTGGAGCCTTATTACGCGAAAGTCGAACAGCTCGTCGGCGTATCCGGACGAGTCGTCGATCACCCCAACCAGGAACCACGCTCGACATCGGACTTCCCGTTTTCGCCCACGGCCGAACACCCCATAGCCGGCTGGTTCGACGCGGCATGCCGCCGCGACGGACTGCATTCCGTCCCCGTGCCGCGCGCCATACTGCCGCACCGGGCTCTTGGCAGAGAGGGGTGCCAGTACTCCGGGTATTGCGGCAGTTACGGCTGCTCCACCGGCGCCAAGGGCAGCTCGCGGGCCGCCCTGCTGGACCGCGCAGTCGCTTCCGGAAACTGCGACGTAAGAGCGAACGCCCACGTGTATCGGCTGGACAGCGACGCCGGCGGCCGGGTCGTGGCCGCCAGGTACTATGAGGAGGACGGGGCCGCCGGCACGGTCCGTGCGGGCGTATTCGTCGTCGCCTGCCAGGCCGTCGAGACATGCCGGCTGCTGCTGCTGTCGCGCGGTCCCCGGCACCCCGACGGTCTCGCCAACAGCCATGGTCAGGTCGGCAGGAATCTGCTGTTTTCGGCGGGTGGCGCCGGCACCGGCAGTTTTTTCTACCACAAGCTCGATCAGGAAAAAGCGGCTGCGCTCAGGATGCGGGGTCCGTTCGTCAACCGGGCGCTGCAGGACTGGTATTTCATCGATAACGAAGAGATGGGTCGCATGAAGGGCGGCACGATCGAATTCCTGTTTCGTCATCCCAACCCGATCGGCCGCGCGAATTCGCAGAAATGGGACTCAGGCAGGCTCCTCTGGGGGCGACCACTGAAGAGAAAGCTCGAGTCCTACTTTGGCGATGCGCGCTACCTCCGATTCGAGGTATTTTGCGATTGGCTGCCCAACGACGATTGCCATGTTTCGCTCGACGGCAGTCGCAAGGACAAGTGGGGCTCTCCGGTCGCTCGGATCAAGATCGGCAATCACCCGCACGACCTCAGGGTCGGCAGATATCTGACGCGCAAGGGCTATTCCATGCTCAAGGCCATGGGTGCGGAGAACGCGAGCTGGGGCATCAGCGGCAAACCCCCGGTCAACCTGATCGCGGGCGGTTGCCGGTTCGGCACGGACCCGAGCCGATCCGTGCTCGACCCCGACTGTCGCGCTCACGATGTCGAGAATCTGTATGTCACAGACGGCAGCTTCATGCCCACCGGCGGCAGTGTTCCCTATACCTGGACCATCTACGCGAACGCCTTCCGAGTGGCTGACAAGATTCTTGCGCGGCTTGGCAAACAGAGACTCGGTCATTCGTAAGTCACCTCATAATCCCCGTCCTGTGCACACGGGACCAATCAGCAGTCGCCACGGTTCGAGACCTAACGAAATCGAAGCTCATTCGAAGGCCAGGGCGAGGGCTCCTAGAACAGGTAGTCAATGAGGCTTGCCACAAACAAACCCGCTGTCCAAGTGAGATCACTCCTGCGTCGAGTCTCGAGCCATTGCGCCGCGAAGGCTGCAATTGTTCCTATCCACGCCACGGGAATAAGATGGCCCCAATCGCTCCACATCGAATCCGAATCGGCAAAGGGAGGTACCCACCGAAGCAAAGAAAATAATGCGATGAAAAGAAAAAGGGGACCCGTAAATCCACACTGAGGAGTACCACAGGTCCTGTGGCGGAACACGCACCACATGCCTAGATATAAGAACGCAAGGGTGAACAGCTGTCCGATATTCCACACCGAGCCTCCAACCAAGAGAACCAAGAACGGCATTATTGCGAACACCGGCTGATTGATCATCGTTGCGAGGATGGGGTGTGTGCCCGCCGGAGCGGTCTCCTTATTGAAACGCATAGTGCTTCCTCCCGGCTCGAGTTATTCGGTGACGATGCCTGACCCCACACTCGGGGCCCCAGTACGTATGTATACGGCACAATGCCAAAGGTGTAATGCGATTACGGCTCCTGCCGAAAATCGTGCCACGAATCGCAGTCGATGGCGAGCGGCTGGCGTTGCAATAGCTTCAGTCCCGACGGACGTGGCTGTCACCGGTTCGGCACCAGGCCAGGGCGCAAATTGCGATACAATCCGGGCACTGCTTTGTCATGACCGATTAGCCGGTCGGCGCCACATGCAGGCTTTCGTAACAAGAGTGATGTTGGGATGTGCGTGGAGGTTAGAAAGCCATAGTGATTTGCTTGCGTGGCACAATACCTTTTGGCGTTGATAGTTGCCGCAAGAATATAACTTGTATCACCGGACGGTTGAAATCGTTGCCGTTTCTGTTGACAGTGATCCTCGTTTCATGGCCGGATGCTCGAGCGGGGCAGGACGAGCAGGAGATCACTTCGGTCGAGAAGCTGATGTCCAGCGGATATCTGTTGCACCTGCCGTTCGGTTTGAGGACAGACAATTTCCGTATCCCCGAAGATAATCCGCTGACCCGGGACAAAATCGAATTGGGCCGCTTGTTGTTCTTCGACAGCCGCCTGTCGGCCGATGATTCCGTGGCTTGTGCCAGCTGTCATGTTCCGGAGAAAGCCTTTGCGGACAACGTGCGGCTTGCCACGGGAATCAACGGTGCGCGGAGCACTCGCAATGCGCCGGCCGTGATCAACCGCATCGGAGCGTCGGAGCAGTTCCACGACGGTCGGGCCGCGTCGCTGGAAGAGCAGGCATTAGTTCCGCTTGTCAGCCCGCTGGAAATGGGTATGCCCGATTGTGATGCTGTTGTCGAAAAGCTGCAGGGCATTGCGGGGTATCGCGTCCTGTTCGAAAATGTGTTTGGCAGGGCAGTCAACATCGACGATCTGGCCAGGGCGATCGCATCATTCGAGCGAACGATCATTTCCGGCAACTCTCGTTGGGATCAGTTTCTTGACGGCGATACAGACGTGTTGACGGAAGCGGAAATGCGCGGCCTGATAGTCTTTCAGGGTAAGGGGCGATGCTCACAGTGCCATTCGGGCTGGAATCTTACCGACGAGAAGTACCACAATATTGGCATTGGTTGGGACTTGCCCGAATCGGACGAGGGACGTTTCGCGGTAACCAAGGATGAAATCGATACGGGGGCTTTCAAGACGCCGACCCTTCGGGATGTGGCCCTTACCGGACCGTATATGCACGATGGCTGGTTTGATACGCTGGAACAGGTCGTGGGCTATTACAGTAGCGGTGTAATTGCCAATCCCTACCTCGACGTGGAATTGCGCAGGTCCAATCTGACTTTGGAGGAAACGCTGGAATTGTATGATCAGGAGAATCGTTCCCTAAGGCGAAAAGCGTTTCTCGTACAGAACCCGGATTTTACGCGGCAAGAAGTAACTGACCTCGTCGCGTTCATGAAGGCACTGACCGGCCAGGAGTGGCCGAAAGTCAGGCCAACGGGCCGTTTCCCGAAATAGGATAATTGAAGCAAAAAGCTGCGCTGCGACTGCCACAGAACAAATATCGAGGACATCTTGATGACGAATTCATTCCCCATACAATTCGGCATGCTCATGATTCCATTTGTGATGTCAATGCAACCGGGCATCACCATCGCGGAGGAGATGGGGCTCTCGGAACGATTCTCGATGGTAATGCGGCCTCCTGCGGCGAGCATAGAAATAGACGAGAGGGAACTGCACAGCATTGCCGATTTTTTTCATAAAGCGGAGCGCGCAATTCAAACCGAGAATATCGATGCATTGATGGCCCTTTATTCATACAGTTACACAAATCTGAGGAATGGCGACAAGCATTTCGCCGCGGAAATATGGAGTAAGATCTTCGCCCGGTTTGACAATATCTCGTCCCGGCATTCAATGAAGCTGATCACGTATGACAAAGCTGCGGGCCGGGCAGTTACAGAATGCAGCGGTCTCTTGTTCGGTACGCCTGAGGGCGAAAACGGTCTGATACCGATAGACAGGTGGGACGATCAAAAGCATATGCTGGTCAAGGAAGGCCAGTGGAAGCTTCTCGGCAATGCGGGTGAGTCGGCGCTGCGCTATGGAGCAAAGGACGTAAAGCTGCACCCGCTCTTTTAGCCCGTGGATCGGGCACGCGGATGCGGATACGTGTCCTCATCGTCGACACTATCCCTGTGATGCCCGGGCTCGAGGCAGCTGAAATCTTTTTCGATCAGCAGGGAAAGGGTGCCTGAATTCGAGAGTTTCTGCTCCGCACACAAAGACACGTCATCGGTATCGGCCCAATCCGTCACCATTGATTCGGGCAGACTGACCGCAAGGCAGCCGTTGTCAAATGCCGCCGAGATTTCACTGGACTCGGATACGTCCAGACGATACGTAAGCACTGAATCCATAAAGTGCGTATGTTCCACAACGCTGATACCTGCTGTAATCCGGTCGACGTCACTGCGTTTCAGGCGCAGGCGTATGGTATCGCCGCGAACTCGAAGTTTCATAAATAGACCTGATACGCTAACCCGGCCAAAATTCTAGCAAGCCAGGCAGCGGCGCCTCCTCTCGGAATGTACGTATGCCCCCGGGTAAACAATAAGTTTTAAATCCCTTGGGATTGATGGCGACCAATGGGTCCTCCGCACGTGGAGGATTTCGCGGGGCGGGAAGATTTCGAAGATGTTGAAGATGCTTGCCGGACTGTCGACAGACCTCTCGAGTCGTACCAATGTGCTGATCGTCCTGGGCTGCGGTCTGTTAGCTGCCGGGATTTTCGTCGTCGACATTGCTTCGCTGCCATTAGGCGTCGCCGCAGGTGTTGCCTATGTCGCGGTGGTTCTGCTCTCTCTATGGCTGCCCCGATGGCAGTATGCGATCGTCATCGCCGGCGTTGTATCGGTTCTCACGATACTCGGTTTTCTCTGGTCCGAACCCGCCGGTATTCCATGGATGGTTGTAGCGAATCGACTATTGGCACTGTCCGCAATCTGGTTGACGGGGATAGTCGGTAGTTGGCTTGTCCACACCAGGCGCAGGAAATCCGAGGATGCTCTGCGGATGCAAAAGAGTTTCTCGGACACCTTGTTCAAGACGGCTCCTGCCGTCGTGCTGCTCCTCGACCCCAATGGCAGAATCACCGGTATCAATCCCTACCTCGAACGGGTGTCAGGCTACAGTGCCAAGGAAGTCCTCGATAAATACTGGTTCGAGGCCTTTACGCCAGCAGGCGAGCGGCCGGACCATCCGGAGTTTTTGCACGATGAGTCGGAAAAGGGGGCGGGCTCGCGTGCCACCAAGGTGATTATCACCAAAGACGGCGAGCAGCGTCACATCGAATGGCATGGGACGACGCTCAGCGACGCCGAGGGAAAGGTCGTTGGGTACCTTAACGTCGGCCACGACGTTACCGAGCGGATCCAACGGGAAAGCGCATTGCAGAGGGCCGAGCAGGAGGCCATTCGGGCGAGAAACGCCAAGACCCGCTTCCTGGAGACGGCAAGTAATGATCTGCGTCATCAGCTGCAGACACTGAATCTGCTGAATGGAGCATTACGAAAAGTGGTCGAAGAACCGAAAGCGCACCGAATGTTTGCGATGCAAGGGGATGCACTGGCCCATCTGAGCGACCTGTTGAACTCTCTGCTGGAGCTCAGCAACCTTGAGTCTGGTGACGTCGAGCTAAGGATTACCGACACGCCGGTTCAAGAGATTTTCCAGCGGCTGCAGGATGAATTTGAAAGTCAGGCGCAGGCGAAGGGCCTCGAATTACGATTCGATTCGCAATCCGAGATTGCGAATTCCGATCGATTGTTGCTAACCCGAATCGTCCGGATCCTGTTATCCAACGCCATTCGCTATACGAATAAGGGCTTCGTAAATGTTGATTGTCGGCGCGAGGCTGGCAGTTTGCGGATCACTGTTGAGGACTCCGGTATCGGTATAGAACCCGATCAATTGGCCGGAATATTCGATGAATTTTACCGAGTCGACAAAGACCCGGCCGGCAGGAGTGGCAGTCTCGGTCTGGGCCTCTCGATCGTCGAGCGCAGCGCGAGCCTTTTGGGAACGAAAGTTGAGGTCGAGTCAAGAGTGGGCCGAGGCTCGATCTTTTCCCTGGTTGTGCCCGCCGGCAGTGCCGTAGCCACCCGGTCTGCGGGACCCGCCGAGAGGTGATCCGAACCAGGACGGACCGACGACCACAGCGCGAGTCGAGTTGTCACGCTTGCGAGTAAGTCCAGCAAGGTTCTTGGACTTTGCATGACCGTCTGACGAACAATTACATGGTAGCTGTGACAGTCCTTTGCAATGTGCATTTTACGTAAAGTATAAGCACGACCCCGACTGCGAGTTCCCTTCCGATTTGTAAGAACGACTTCGGTATTCATTGCCGTGTAATCTGCTAGCTGAGTGTATGCTTCTGCGCCTCCATGGTCGACGAAGGGCATGAATCCTGTGAAATACACGTATCACCTAGTGGAAAAATGGCCACAGCCGCCGATCGGATACGTGGTACCAGCCCGACTCGTCATTGGAAAGCTTGCGACAGCAGTACAAAACATTCAACCCCTCGGCTTTTACCTATACCCTTCCGCCAATACTAGATTGTAAATTAATACGGGCTGACGGTAACAAATGCATCGTCCGCACGTGGGCTTATTCGCCCGGGCGGACGATCTCGAAAATGATGGAAGAGCTTGTTGGGCGGTCCCAAGATTTCGCGAAACATTCCAATGTGCCGATCGTTCTGATTTGCACAGCTTTAGCTATCGGGATATTCGTAATCGACCTTGCTTCGCTTCCGCTGGGGATCGCCGCTGGTATGGCCTACATTGTCGTTGTTCTGATGTCATTGTGGCTGCCCCGATGGCAATATTCGTTTATCTTCGCCGGTGTTGTTTCCGTTCTCACGATACTGGGCCTTCTCTGGTCTGAACCTGCTGGTATTCCATGGATGGTCGCAGCGAATCGTATGCTGGCGTTGTCCGCGATCTGGTTCACTGCAATCGTCGTTGGTTGGCTTGTCCACACCAAACGCAATAAATCGGAAGACGCTTTGCGTATGCAAAGGAGATTCTCGGACACATTATTTGAAACAGCTCCTGGCGTCGTCCTGCTGCTAGATACGAATGGCAAAATCACGGCGATTAATCCCTACCTTGAACAGGTATCAGGTTACAGCGGTAAAGAAGTACTTGGCAAATACTGGTCCGAAGCCTTTACGCCAAATGACGAGCAGCCGGCTGACCTAGAATCCTTACAGCGGATACCGGGAAAGGCTGTTGAAACGCATCCGACCAAAGCGATTATCACAAAGCATGGTGAGCAACGTCAGATCGAATGGCGCGCGACGACGCTGAGCGACGCTACCGGGCGGGTTGTCGGATACCTGAACGTCGGTCACGATGTTACCGAACGAATTAAGCAGGAAAAAGCGCTGCAAAAAGCTAGGCAGGAAGCCGATCGGGCAAGAAATGCCAAGGCGCGCTTTCTGGATACGACCAGCAATGATTTGCGTCATCATTTACAGACACTGAGTCTGTTGAATGGCACATTGCGCAAAGTTATCAAGGATCCTAAAGCGCAGGACATGTTTGCAATGCAGGGTGACGCAATCGCTCATTTGAGCGATCTTTTGAACTCGCTCCTGGAAATCAGCAAGCTCGAATCGGGCGAAGTCGAACTCAGAATCACTGAGACTCCGATGCAAGATATATTTCGAAGGGTGCGCGACGAATTCGAAAGTCAGGCGCACGCAAAGGGCCTGCAATTGCAATTCGGCTCGCAATGCGAGGTTGCATATTCGGATCGCAAACTGCTTACGCGGATCCTTCGAATCTTGGTCTCAAATGCCATCCGCTACACGAATAAGGGCTCCGTAAACGTTTACTGTCGGCGTGAGGCCGGAGCCTTGAGAATCACTGTTCAGGATTCCGGCATCGGTATTGCATCTGATCAACTGGCCGGAATATTCGATGAGTTTTACCGGGTCGACAAAGACCCGGCTGGCAGGAATGGCTGTCTGGGACTGGGCCTCTCGATCGTTGAGCGCAGCGCAAGCCTTTTGGGAAGTCAGATAGAAGTTGAGTCGACACTAGGCCGGGGATCCAGCTTTTCAATAGTCGTACCCGCTGGCGGTGCGATAGGTATCCGATCTGCGCGTCCCTCAGATGACTGTCCTCGATGAGATATCCAATTCTCCGTTTCAGGCCGCTATTCGTATATGTTGATGATAAAGGCCACCGACTGTCTCAAGCTCGACGACTCGGCCCTGATCGGTTGAGCAAACCGGACCCCGATCGGGGCCCCTTTATGTAAGGACAGATGTTCAATGACAGCTTTGACCCGCCGGCTCAGGACAGCACCATAAAACTTGATCGAGAGGTTCAACGATTGGTCGCGGTTGACCGTCCTGTTGCGCGGCGAGTCGCGACGGATTCCAAGTTGCTTAAACGTCTCTCGAATCGAATGCCGAACGAACCATCCAAAGCTCCCAGCAAGGCTCGATTGGAGCCCGCCTGCCGAAACGGAATTGGCAAAGGCAGCACTGTTGGTATTTTGCATTACAGGGCCAGTGGGAGAGCCGCACGAGGATGCTGGTTCCACAGATGCCAAGTAAATCTCAAGAGTACAACAGGTATTCTTCACCATTATCCGTAACGGAATTCAGGCGATCTGTGCAAAAGGCAGTATCAAAAAAGAAGCTACGGGGAAAGATAGTGAGGACTACAAAAAGATCCGTGATCAAGGGGGATTCGAAAAGGTTTGTTCGAAAAAATTTTCTGATCCCTATTTCATAATCAAAGAATCGGATGAAGGGGATGGTCTGAACCTATTCATTGTGGACCAGATTAGGAAGACATATAATGCTGCTATCAGCATTGAAAGTCGCGAAGGATCCGGAACAACCTTTATGATCTGTTTCCCGATAGCAGATCAAAACAGCATGGGGTGATAACGTGTTACGAAAGGTTTTAGTGATCGATGATGAGTATGTGATCCGACAGACTATCCGAAAACAACTGGATGGCACCGCGTTCGAGGTCATCGAAGCCGAGGATGGCGAGCAGGGAATTGAAGTTCTTAATACCCTTGACAATCCACTAACGGTGGAAGTCATAATCTGCGATATTCGGATGCCGAAAATAAACGGCATCGAAGCCATCGCCTATTTCCGAAATGAATATCCTTCCACGCCCCTGATCGTGTTAACTGGTTATCCTGACGTAACGCTTGCAACCGACCTGTTGAAGCAGGGTGTGTATGACTATCTCACAAAGCCGGTAGACAAGCAGAGTTTAGTCGGGGCGGTGATGAAGGCCAGTCAACAACGGACGCTCTTTACAAGCCAAAGTAATTGAGTCGCATGTCCTCTTACAGCGAATCCGGTGCTCCGTTGCAATGCTGGTCTAGGTAAAGCTGAACACGTTGTAGGTATTCCGGGATGGTTTCCGAGCTTTGTTGAGGCTGCAGATAAGTGATTTTAGCGGCGATGAGATAGGGTATTCGCGAACCGTCTCCGGCGGGGCGCTCCATTGTCAGTACTTCTTCCAGGAGTCGCAGGGTCTCGGGTACGTCTTCGCAATAGCGTGGAATCAACACATTGTCGGCATACCAGCCGCTTCCGAAAGATACGATCGACAGTATTAGGGCCACGAGGGCTACAGCCAGCAAAGGGCGGAGAGACCCCCGACGAATCCGCTGCAAACGTGTCGCGCTCAAAATAACCGCCCGCCCTACTGCGACCCGTAATCTATTGAGCGGCAAGCCAGAAACCGACGATGCCGCCGATTACACCGAGATTCACCAGCGCCCCCGCCAGCACGAGATAGTCGAAGACGGTCAAGGATTTCAGCGTCAGTCGTATCCGTGTACGACGCGGAGACCCCGAACAGTCGTTGTTCGATAATCCACCGGCGATCGGGACTTCTTTGCGTCCAACGCCCATCTATTCACCCTGGAACTCGAAGTCAAGCACCGCTAAGCCACCACTCACGATATCGATTGTGGCTTCTCGTACGCCGAGTGTGCCATGCCATGCTTTTACCGTATAACTGCCGGCAGGAATTCCATCAATCATGAATTCGCCAGTCTCGGACACTACCGCGTAGTACGGATTCTTGGCGACAAATATGAAGCCGTGCATGAAATCGTGTTGGTCACACTCCAGCTTCATCGTATTGCCCCTGCGAAGCTTGACCTTTTTTCTCAAGACGCTGCCCTGATCCGGCTGGTTAATATTAAATGCGGTGCGTTTGGCAGAGCCGATCAGTTCATAGGTATGGACATTGTGCGCGACCGGATCCAAGTTGTGCACCGTCAGATCCTGCCCGTTGATTGTCACGCTGACGAATGGCAAAAATTTGCAGCCGGTTTGTTCGATTTCCGATTGGTCATCACTGAAGGCTTTGCCCATCTGTACATCATCGAGATAGACAATGACGTCGTTCAGCATCCCGTCAGTAACCCTTACGTAATCGATCTCCTGACTATTACCGCATACATCCGTATTCTTGTCGATACTGTAGGATTCTGGCGCAGGATCGGCGCCACTAAAAGTGACCTTGCCGGTTAAGGACCCGCCATTTTGTAACTCCGTAATCTCGTAAGCACTCACAGTCGCCGCGACGAAAGCGAGCGGCGCTGCTACCAAAAATAAGAACCGCACACTGATCTTGTACATTTGCATTCCTCCTGTGGTAGTCATGTCAAAACAAGAAGTGATGAGACGGTCACTTGCTTCTGTCTTTGATTTCGAAGCAGAACGATGCAGAGTAGAAATATGCCTAAAGCAGTGCCGGCGGGTATGCCATAGATTTCACGGTAGTCCGTCTCGGCGGGCAATAGCAGCCAATACCAACCCGTCAACGTATGTTTGGAACCAGTCTCGCCGTTGCTGCCGTCCCAATTTGCAAAAGACAATGGCAGGAAACGCCCCTCATCAAACTGTGTGTCCTGAGCCTCAACGGCTGCGCGCTGGCGCTTCAACATCACGCGCCAGCGGCCATGACGCCAGCCCGCGACCGCCGTCAGCGTACTATCGTTGCCTCGATGTTCGGGTCTTTTGCCGGGTCCCACGCCAGTCAGTACCGTTGCGCGAGCAGGAACGTCGGGGTCGATACTGCCGGCATTCCAGTACCATATTGTGGTAGAGCGAGCTTCATCGCCGTGCTGCAGGTTTGGTTTTTCGACTGCAGGATCAACTTTGTACGCATCGGCTCTGGGAAACTGGATCGCGATCGCATCGGAATGCAATTGATATTTGTCATCCTGTAACTTCTCCGACACGGGTTCGCCCGGACGGCTGTCGGTGCGGTCGGGCACGTCCAGCAGGAAGGCTATTTCACGGTCGTTGTAGAGAACGCGTACCGTGATGCTGTCATTGAGCGGTGCGAAAAGACGTTCCTCTTTGACCACATTGGGCATCAGCCACAAAGTGCTTGCCGGAACGCTATCCCAGACCGGATCCTTGATTGAATCCGGTAATGTTTGTTCAGTCTCTGTTGCCCTGATGACCAGACCATCGTTCGGTAGTACGGACTGCTCGCGAAGCGAGTAAATATAGTTCGCCAAATGCCAGCGGTCATCGACACTGACAGTATCCCCGCCACTCGTGCCACCAGCACTGAGCGCGGGCATGGGCGTACCGGGAATTCCAATGGTGGCACGCCTGAAAATGTTTCGTATGGTCTCATCACGGCTCGCCCCTTCAGTTGTTCGCCACGTCCATGGGCTGGTCAGATCGCGCGGCCAGATCCGATGGCCCCAATCGTCTTCAAGCGGAGTTAATGAGGTGATGTTCCCACGACCATTATCGCCGTGACATTCCTTGCAATTGTCCGCAGCAATCTGCTGGCCGCGGGCAATCGACTCCGGTGTGTAAGCTATCTGGCCATCAATCGGTTCCTGCTCGGATATCACTTGATAGTCTGATTTCAAGTAGCGGCCATTGTCGTCGAAGTCCTCGTCGGCAGCGTGCTCCGGTGCCCATGTAGCGAAGGTGTCGAAACTCTTGATTACAGGAATGAGGCTGGCGATCTGCTCATCCGATAGTAAAGTCGACCAGCCCGGCATGGCTGTGCCTGCCATTCCATGCTTGATCGCATCGAAGATATCTTTGTCACGCGGCGGGAGTTCACCGGGTGAGGTCTTGTATTTGAACAGGCCGTAAGTGAAATCGCGTGGCTTGGGGTATAAGAGTTCCGCTACCGGCGTCCCCGCGGCACCGTTTTCGCCATGGCACATTGCGCATCTTAGCTGATAAAGTCCCACGCCGCTCAACCCGTCTCTGCGGGCCTCGATCTCGTTTCTCATAGTGGTCGCAGCTTTGGAGACGTCCACGTCCCACATGCGCGGCACCTGCCCTACGGCGTCGTAAAGAAATACGATGACCTGCCAAACTTGTTGTTCATCGAGCATCTCTTGCCATGCAGGCATGGCCGAGTTCCATGGCGTTGCAGCATCAGGCAAGCCGATACCACCGGTTGTTACTCTCCAGAAAACGTACGATTCCTCGAGCTGGGCTATGGTACCGAGATCCTGAAAATTAGCAGGTAGAGGATACATACCTCGACTGTAAGGACCTTGCCCGTCGAGCAGATCACCGTGGCAGTAAAAACAGTTCTGATAATAGATGGCGCCTCCAGCGGTTACGGCCGACTGGTAGAGGTCAAAAGCAGCATCCGGGTCGGTCGCGTACTGCTTGAGCACGTTGGAACGAATCGGATTTTCCAGATTGGTCAGATCGACACTCTTACCATACACGTTCAAAGTCGTGGGCGGCGCCGGGTGAATCTGGCGCAATTCGAGCGGTGGCTCTATGGATGGTTTCAGCTTGTCGTAAACAGTCAGGCCGATCAACAACGGAACAAGAATCAGCAATGTCCATCGTGCTGCCCATCTGTCGTCATCGCGTAGCACGGCGAGGATTGGTGCCTTGAACGCGGTCCAGCTTTCCTCAGCGTGAGCGTAATACACGATTACACCCAGCACAGTAATGATCATGTATGTGACCATGAGCGAGGCCGGCATAACCGGCGGAAAGGCATAGTCAAACACGAGGTAAGCAGCGACGATTACGATGACCGCCCGCCAGAATGCGCTGATCTTCAGACCCTTCAACGCCGTGCTCTGCGATTCCAGGAGAGCATGTGTGGTCTAACCTGCTTGTCCGGAGAGAAATTGCACCAACATTTCCAGCTCCTTCACAGTCATTACAGCGGACAGGTCCGGCATCATCGGCGCATAACCTTCCGCAATAGTCGAATTGGGGCTGACGATGCTTTCGCGAATTTCATCCATGGTCAAGCGCATGCCCACGTCATTGAGATTGGGCCCAATCGGAGATTCGGTGTCTAGAATGGAGTGACAGGCCCTGCAACCGAACTTGGCGAGCGCGTCCAATGGGTCCTTCGCGGGTGTCGGTTCGGCCGGCACGACTTGCTCGCTTGGGGTGTGGTCCGTTAGTGTCTCCTGCGGCACTGTCACAGTAATCTCGTTGCCGTCCTTGGCCTGCAAAAACGCGATGATTGCGTCGATCTCGGTCAGAGAGAGTCCAATCGGTGCTTTGTCGACCGCTGGCATCGGCGATTGTGAGTCTTGGGTACCTTTTTGACCAAAGCCTTTAACCACGTATGCATCCGGATCCAGCATGGATTCACGTATATAGCTTTCGGGGTCATTAGCACTACCGTGATAACGGGGGTCCGACAATCGATCTGCTGAGGCCTGAACCGCGTTCATCGCCAACAAATCGGGAGCTCGCCCGAGCGCGTTGTGGCACAATTTGCAGGTGCCTTTACCGCTATACAAATCCTCGCCCGCGGCGGCGAACGTAGCTATCGTCATCGCCCCCAAATCCATGTCATCTTCTACCGGTGCCTCCTCGATCATCTGCGGAAGCATGTAAGTCACTGCAGAAAATCCGAGCAGCAGCGTCAGACTGAAGGCAGCGGTCCTGGCGAGGATCGTCATCCCGACTGTCCTTGCGTGGTCAGATCGAAAGTCTGCGGCCCCGCTTGCTTGGTACCACTGAGATTTGCGATCCAGAAAATGAACAACAGAAACAGGAGAAACAGCACCGTAGCCAATGTCACCATATTGCCCACGTGGCTCAATGCGGGTATGAAGTTGTCGGGTGAGGCATCCTTCATGATCGCATAAACATGCCAGTGCCCGCGTACGGATGATCGTACATAACCCATCAGGGCCATCAGCCAGGTGAAGGCAATGAGTAATGTAAATAACGCGTACTGCGATCGATCCGACACCTTACCCCATGGGGATGGCAACACCTTCGCCCCTTTGAACATCAGAGTGTCGATGACCACACCGGCGACAATCACCAACGCTGTGGAGGCGACCTGTATGACGCTGGATCCCACTTTATAGACAGTGTTAGTGAAGTAACCGTAGTAAATGCCGGCGAAAATGACGTTGACGATGGCAACTACGTAGATCGAGACCATCAGCGCATTGCCCGCGGGCTCCCAGGCTACGGCAATGATCTTGTCAGAACGCCGGTAAATCTGGAACGACAGGAAGGTGAAAATCAGCATCAGGAAAACGGCAATGTTCTTCGCCGGCATAATTCCCAGCGGTCCGATCACCGGATGCAGCGTGCCGCCAAGTATCGCG
The DNA here is from genome assembly GCA_046760025.1 of Woeseia sp. Taxonomy (GTDB): domain Bacteria; phylum Pseudomonadota; class Gammaproteobacteria; order Steroidobacterales; family Woeseiaceae; genus JACZWL01. The sequence continues at coordinate 19,764 of JBHIDG010000008.1, forward strand.
ATCTCGCTGCGGGTGAGAATCAGATTGTGCGGGGTGACCCAAACCAGAAAGCCCACAATCAGCACCACAGCAATGTACTTCACAAGCCACTTGTAGCGCGTCGATCCTTTCGTGCGTGACATGCCTGACCACAGGTAGAAGTTGCCGGCTACGAGGATGGTGCAGATCAGAACTGCCTGTATGACAAACAGCCACGCAAGAATGCCGCCCATCGCGAGGATGCCCATTTGCTGCGAGTACGCATAGATCTCAGCCATGAGCCAGTAACCGGCGAAGGGCAACGGCAGAAACGCCAGAATCGCGATGAAATTGGAGGTGTAGCCCATCCAGTCGTAGTGGGCTCTTTCTTCGGCATTTTTGGCGCCCAGGAATCGATAGGCCGCGTACGCGCCGACCACTGCACCACCAAATGCAATATTGGCAATAAATCTGTGCAAATTCAGAGGGTTCCACAGGGGTCCCTTCATTACCTGCCAAATACTGCCGGTCACTGCGCCTGCTTCGTCTACTCCGGATGGGGCCATCATAAAGGTGGTCCAGGAATTGACCACCACCAGTAAGGTGGCACCCACCGAATTCAGCAACAGCCCGAGCGTCAGGTGGACCCATTTGCGATTGCCGTAACGTAAGGCATCCCAGCCGTAGTAGTAGATGTAGAGCAACATGCTCTCGAGGAAGAACAGCAGTGCATAAACGAGCATCTGACTGCCGAAAACACGCATCAGGTATTTAGTGAAGTCGGGATACAGCGCGAACAACGCCAACGTCAGCGTGCCACCGAATAACGCGGTTATCGCATACGCTGTTAGACTGATCTTCATGAATTCATGAGCCATGACGTCGTAGCGGTTATCGTCTGTCCTGAATCCGATGTATTCGATAACCAGCACGAAAAGCGGCACTGCCAATACCAGTGCACCGAAGAAGAGATGCATCTGGGCCACGATCCAGACAACGGAACGACTGCTGACGCCGATGTTCGGATAATCATCGCCCGTCAGCACGGGTGCCGGCAGCATCGCTGTTGACGATAGTGAAACCGGCTCTGATTCGAGGTCGCCGGATGATTCAGATGGGACGCCGACATTTTGCACGGATGCCAGGGCGACGAGGCCAG
>JBHIDG010000009.1:0-20301 GCA_046760025.1 Woeseia sp.
CAGCCCATGCCGACCAGCCAGTAACCGAGCCCACACAGAATCGTGAATGCGAGATAGACATACCACAGGGCCTTCGCCGTTTCCGTGATGCGGGGCGTGAGTTTCGTGTCCTTGACCGGCCCGGGTGTTTCCGCACGGTAGAGCTGCATGCCACCGACGCCGAGCATCGGCAATACGGCAACGGCCAAAACGATGATGCCCATGCCGCCGAGCCACTGCAGCTGCTGGCGGTAGTAAAGAATCGACTTGGGCAGTGTGTCGAGGCCGGTCAGCACGGTGGCGCCCGTCGTCGTCAGCCCGGAAATCGATTCGAATATGGCGTCGGTGAGTGACATCGACGGCGTCTCTGCGAAAAGCAGCGGGGCGGCACCGAATGCACCGAGCACAGTCCAGAAGGAGGCGACCACGAGAAACCCGTCTCTGAGCCGAAGATCTTGGTGGTGCTTACGAACCGGCAGCCAGAATATGATGCCGGCCAGCAGTGTGAGTCCGAAACCCTCGATGAAAGGTAGCCAGGAATGATCACCGGAAATCAGGCTGATCACGATCGGTGGCAACATCGTCAGGCTGAACATCATCAGCAGCAGCCCGAGAATGCGTTGCACGACGGTCCAGTTCATCGCGATTACCCTAGCCTGAATATTGCACCACTACAGGGTGCCGTCTTACAGGGTGCCGTCTTAAACGAAAGACACATCGACCTGAAACAATTCCTCGAGGCTTTCGATCTTTCGCCTGTCGGTCATGAACAGAATGACATGGTCGTCGGATTCGATGACCGTGTCGTGATGGGCAATGATGACCCTTTCGCCGCGAACGAGGGCGACGATGTTGGCGCCTTTCGGAAGCTGTATTTCCTCGATTCTCTTGCCGACGACTTTCGATTCGTCCTCCCCGCCGTGCGCAACGGCCTCCATCGCTTCGGCGGCGCCGCGACGGAGCGAATGAACCTTGACGACATCCCCGCGCCTGACATGCGCAAGCAACGATCCGATCGTTACCTGCTGTGGCGAAATGGCGATGTCTATACTGCCGGACTCGACCAGCTCGGCATAGGAGGGCCTGTTGATCAAAGCCATCACCTTGTGGGCGCCCAGCCTCTTGGCTAGCATCGCCGAAAGGATGTTGGCCTCTTCCGCGTTGGTCAGCGAGCAGAATACATCGACGTTGTCGACGTTTTCTTCGAGCAGCAACTCTTCGTCGGCAGCGTCACCGGCCAGCACGATCGCCTTGGCCAGGTGTTCGGAAATGGCGCGCGCGCGTTTCGGGTCGCGCTCGATGATCTTGACCTGATTGGTCTGCTCCAGTGCTAGTGCGAGCCGGAGGCCGATATTCCCGCCGCCGGCGATCACGACCCGCCGCACGGGATCCTCGAGTTTGCGCATTTCGCTCATGAACACGCGAATATCCTGCCTGGCGGTGATGAAGAATACTTCGTCGCCTTCCTGAATGACGGTGTCACCTTCGGGCAGCAATGCCCTGCCGTCCCTGTAGATTGCCGCTATCCTGCCTTCCGTGTTGGGAATGTGTTCCTTGAGGGCCGCTATGCGTTGTCCGACCAGCAGGCCGTTACGATCGGCGCGTGCGCCAACCAGACGAACGCGGCCGTTGGCAAACTCGAGCACCTGAAGAGTTCCCGGGTAGAGAATGAGCTGCTCGACATATTCGCAGACCAGCTGTTCCGGACTGATACGCACGTCGACCGGTATGGCGTCCTGTGTAAACAGTTTTTTCGCGTTCATATATTCAGCCGAACGAATACGGGCGATCTTCGTTGGCGTGTGATAGAGCGTATAGGCGACCTGGCAGGCAACCATGTTGGTCTCGTCGGATTCCGTGAGCGCAACGATGATGTCGACATCGCTCGCGCCCGCGCGGTCCAGGACCTCGGGATAAGCCGCATGACCGACGACCGTACGGATGTCCAGCCGGTCCTGCAGGTCGCGCAGGACTTCCGGGCGGGTATCGATGACGGTTACTTCGTTAGATTCTTCGCGGGAGAGGTGATATGCCGCTGTCGAGCCGACCTGACCAGCGCCGAGAATTAATATTTTCATTGTGCTTGACCGGCCATCTGCGTCAGCATGCTGCGCCTTATTCTACATCAGATCAAGATTGGCATAGCTCAAGACGAGCCATTTTGTGCCGGCTGTCTCAAAGTTGACCTCGACGCGTGCATGCGCACCCTGCCCCTCGCAGTTCAGGATGATGCCGTCGCCGAACTTGCCGTGTCTGACACGCTGGCCCATGCGGATACCGAGTTCCCCGCCGGGCTGCATTGCTGCCGATCTGCGGCCGGCCGGCAGTGGTCGGCTGACCTGCACCTTCGGGCGTACTTCTTCGACAAATTCTGAAGGCACTTCGGCAATAAAGCGCGAAGGTTGGGAATAGCTGTCCATGCCGTGCAACCTGCGTCGTTCGGCATAGCTTAAATACAGGTTCTGTTTCGCGCGCGTCATTCCAACGTAGCAAAGGCGACGTTCCTCTTCGAGTCCGTTCGGATCCGCGAGCGATCGTCGATGCGGAAAAAGGCCGTCCTCCATGCCGCAGAGCATGACCAGAGGAAATTCGAGTCCTTTGGCGGAGTGCATCGTCATCAGTTGCACGCAGTCTTCCCAGGCCTCGGCTTGTCCCTCGCCGGCCTCGAGCGCCGCGTGCGAGAGAAACGCATCGAGCTTCGGCATATCGTCCGCGGGATCGGGCGCAAAGCTTCGGGCCGCGCTGACCAGCTCCTCGAGATTCTCGACACGCGTCTCGGCTCGCTCGCCTTTCTCCTTGCTGAAGAAGTCGACGAGCCCGCTTGCATGAATCACGTGATCGACTTGCTCGGCCAGATCGAGTGAGCGCATCTCCCTGGTCATCTTTCCAATCAGGTTGATGAAGGCGATTACCGACGAGGCGGTACGGCTGTGTAAACTGTCACCGGTGATTGAGACCGCCGCACGCCACAACGAGCAGTTGTCGTCACGAGCACGTGAGCGCATCGCTTCGACGGTGCGCGCACCGATGCCGCGGGCGGGTCGATTGACGACACGCTCGAAGGACGAGTCGTCATCACAGTTGGCAACCAGGCGCAGGTAGGCAAGGGCATCCTTGATCTCGGCGCGCTCGAAAAATCTTAAGCCCCCGTATACCCGGTACGGCAGCCCGGCATTGATAAGCGCTTCCTCGAGCACGCGAGACTGCGCGTTCGAACGATAGAGAATGGCGGCGTCGGCGCGCGCATTGCCATTGTCATTCCAATCGCGCAAGCGACTGACGACGAAGTCGGCTTCGTCGCGTTCGTCGAAAGCCGAGTAGATCCTGATCGGCTCTCCCTCGGCGCCCGCCGTCCACAGGTTCTTGCCCACGCGGGCTTCGTTATTCGCAATGACGGCGTTCGCGGCATTCAAGATAGTCGCGGTCGACCGGTAGTTCTGTTCGAGCTTGACTACGCGCGTACCCGGAAAGTCTTTTTGGAATTGATAGATGTGCTCTACGCGGGCGCCGCGCCACCGATAGATGGACTGATCATCGTCGCCGACGACGAACGGAATCCCCTTTTTGCCTGCGAGCATTCTCAGCCAGGCATACTGAATAGCATTCGTGTCCTGAAACTCGTCGACCAGCAGGTGCTGAAAGCGCCGCTGATAGTGCGCCAGGAGGTCAGAGTTATCCCGCCAGAGCTCGTGCGCGCGCAACAGCAGCTCGGCGAAATCGACCAGGCCGGCACGTTCACAGGCCTCCTGGTAACTCTGGTAAAGCGAGATGAACTGCCGTCGATTCGGATCGCCTTCGTCATCTAGATGCGGCGGACGAAGCCCCTCGTCTTTCTGCGCATTAATGAAGTACTGGATCTCCCGTGGCACCCAGCGGCTGTCATCGAGCTGCAGGTTTTTCAGCAGGCGCTTGATCAGGCGCAGCTGATCGTCTGAGTCGATGATCTGAAAGTTCTGCGGCAGAGACGCTTGCTGCCAGTGACGCCGCAGCAGCCTGTGGGCTAGCCCGTGAAACGTGCCGATCCACAGGTGGTTGACGGGCATCTGCAGCAGAGTCTCGATGCGCCCGCGCATCTCCGATGCGGCCTTGTTGGTAAACGTGACGGCCAGAAGGCCCTGGGGGGAGACGCCGTCCACGTCAATGAGCCACGCCGTCCTGTGAGTCAGAACCCTCGTCTTGCCGCTGCCGGCACCGGCGATGACGAGCAACGGGCCCATGGGCGCGGTAACAGCCTGCCGCTGGGCGTCGTTGAGGGATTGCAATATAGGCGTGACGTCCATGTTTGCTGGACTTCTTAAGCGGGGCAGATGAGGCGGGCTAGTCTAGCAAAAATCGCACAAGGCCTGCCGGGTCAGAATCTGATAACAAGGCCTGCAAAGGTCGCTAGCTGCCAGAGCACAGAGCCTTCGGTGGTGATCGCACAAATATTGGCGGCGGGTCCAGTCTCGCAAAATATGTTGCTGTTGGATTCCAAAACCGTACCGAATGCTCTGGCCTCGAGCCGAAACCCAAGGCCGTCGTCAGGACGAAACTGAAGACCTAAGCCGATCGAGAATGAAAAAAAGGTCTCACTGTCGGACCCGGACAGGCCCGGGTCGAAATGAGTTGCACCAATCGTGGCTGCAAGATACGGACGGGCATGATCGCCACCGCCCTGATACGTGCCGCCTGCCTGGACGTAGTGAACATCGACATCGAACGAAGAACTGCTGACAGGCAAGCTCGTTGTGTCCGCCGCGGTCACCTGCCGGGAATACAGGATCTCCCACTGCGTGTTTGCAGTGTCCCGGATATCGAGAATCAGTCCGAGATTGGCATCGTCTTCGAGGTCCAGAGAATCGATGCCGTTCACGTCATCGAAAGCGCCGCCGAAAGCGTAGCCGGCGAACGGCGTCCATGCGAACCGGTATGTTTTTTCCTGTGCGGCAGCAACGGGGACAATAAAAAGAGCCGCGATACCGAAGATAATTCTCAATAATAATCCCACCTGATTCCGAGAGCATACTGAGCACGATCGTAAGCGATCCGGGTGTCGTTGGAGTCGACGTCCCGAAAATTGTACCGGGCAACGAGCGACAGGTCAGAGGCCATACTGTAGGTTGCACTGAAGCTGCCGTTGATGGTCTGCAGCGTTTTTCGCCCGGCGGCCGGGCTGTGGAACGCAAAGGCGTTCTCATAGTCATAGAGCCGATAGTAAGCATTGGCGCGCAACTTGAAGTTTCGTCCGACGCGCCAGCCGATATCGACATTGTATGTGTGGCGCGTGTAGTCGTTGTAGCCGAGATACTTGTCCTGCCGCTGGGTGCGGATATAGTCGAAACCAGACCAAAACGTACTGCTGAATTTTTGCCTGGCCGACATGCTGTATTGCAGGTATTGGTATTCGATCGTCGGATTGCCGAGCGGTTGTTGGCCGTTGAGCTCGAAGGACGGGCGATCGCCGTAACGGCGCGTATAAGCGTCCACGCTGAAACGCAGCAAGGAAGATCTGGCGAACCGGTACTGCGCATGCAGCCCCAGCAGAAAGTATTCGTGATCGTATTCAGGCACGGCCACGACGTCTTCGTAATTCCAGAGTTGCCCTGCCAGCTTTCCTCCGAACGAAAACCGCTCGAACGACTGTCGAAACCAGATCTCGGGCCCGTAACGGAGATAAGACATGCGACCGGAAATGTTCTGGCCGCCGCTGGCCGCACGCTCTGATCCGTCGTCGGGATCATAATAGGTTTGATTGTGCTGGGCGATCGCAAAGGCGCTGAATACCTTGCGCTCCCGCGACTCGTCGCGACGGTGATACTGACTGCCGAAACTGAGCTCATGACGGAATTCGTCGGCGTTAGCGAGGTCGTCGTCCTGATAGACGCGCCCGTTGAGACGATAAGCCGCGTAGAATGACTCGTCTTTCAGGCTGTTGACGGAGTATTTCACGCGCAGGTCATACGGAATGAACATGCCCGATTGCACGACCGGGCTTACGGTCGGCGTGTTCGGCTCGGCGAGATCCACATAACTGCCGGATGGTGAGCGGTATACATTGGAGTCGCTGCCGGCGCTGATACGGGCGTTGAGATCGAGATCGAAAAGTCTGCGCGGCTTACTTTTCGTATGCCGCAGAATCTCGTTGGGCAACGGGTCGACGGTCTCAAGCCGCAGTCGGGCGATGGCACGTCGCGCGAGATCGCTTATCTTCTTGTTGCTTTGCTGATCGCGGGCCTTGCGGAACCAGCGTAATGCGTCGTCGATATCATTTGTCGCATGGCTGTTAAGCCCGAGATTGTAATGCGAAATGGCCCGCAGGCGGGGTTCACGTGCGGCCTTCAGCAGCGATGCCCGGGCGCGGGCATGCTGCTGTGCCCGATAGTGGGCAACGCCTGCGTTGTAGTGGAGTAGCGGCGTGTCCATGCCGGCTTGTTCAGCCTGGCTGTATCGGAGCAGCGCCGCCCAGTACAGATCGTCGCGAAACAGCCTGTTGCCGTCGGCAAACAGCTCGCTGGCGGTCGCGGCCAGCACGCCGGCCGCCTGAAAAAGGCAGAGCAGTGCCAGGATGTGGCGTATTTTGTGAACAAAAGCCGGAATAACCGCTCTCCTGCTTGCCCAAGTCGCGAGGACGCCGGGTTCAGTCTCGCAGCTTAACGATGATGAACACCGGAAAACAATGACCTGGCGCAAGAAAAACCCCCCTTGTGCCCTGCAGTCGGGGGGGATTTCGGGTCTATGTGCCGGATCAGGCTCTCACGGGCCCTGTTCCGGCACATAAGCCGCGGGCGAGGCTAGCCGTTGGATCCGCCGTCAATGCCTACTTCATCGGGCTCGTCGAGGTCGACGTCGTCACCCTCGTCGCCGTCTTCCTCCTCGCCGAAGTCGCCGTCGTCATCGAACTCGTCTCGATCACCATGCTCGAAGTCGTCGTCGCCGTCTTCCTGGGAACGGTCGCCAGAGTCGCCCTCGCCTTCACCATCGTCAGCAGGGTCGTCGTCGCCATTGCCACCGTCGGCGCTGTCTTCGCGCTCCTCATCGTCGCCGTCAGGGGCGCGTGTCTCGAGAATGACGCCCTCGACACCGGCGAGGTCATCGATCACATCCATCGTGACATCCAGCTCTTCGTCGGCCAGCGACGCCCCGGGGAACGGAGCAACGCAGATAAGTATCACTTTCGCAGCCAATAACTTGATTTTGTTCATTACACTACTCCATTCGATACTTGCAGGCAGCCTGTGCCTGAAGGTCCTTAAGTTACGGTAACGCGAATCCGAAAAGTCCGGTTTCGATGATCGTGTTCAAGTCTTGCGAGCAACTCGCCACCGTGCGGTGTCGTTGCGACGAGCCTCAGGGGCAGTATGTTCTTGCCGGCAGTCAGACTGGTCAGCCAGGTGATCTCCTGAAGACCCGGGAATCCCACGATTTCGATTCCAGGCGGAAGAGTTACAGTTAGTGTCGCATCGTCGAGCGCCGCGGCTGACGAGAAAACCAGGTTCACGGTGCGGGGCTCTTCCAGGGCCACCGTGACACCGGGTAGCGATGAAGCCGGGCCCGGGAGTTCCGGCGATTGCAAAAATATGCCGCCGATGATCCAGGCGAGTATTCCGGCAGCAATGGCGCCACCGAAGCCGGTCATGATCCAGCGGTTGCGTTGCCGGCTGTTGCCGACGTGGGTCGCTTTGACAAGCGCCCGATCAAAATGTGTCGCGCTGGGGGTAGGCACGGGATAATCCCTCAGGAGCACGCGCAATTTGCGCTCGGTCTCGACCGTCTGGCGGCACGCGTCGCATGATTCGACGTGTCTTTGCAGCAGAGCGGTCTCCTGTGCATCCAGAGTGCCGTCAATAAAGTCATCCAGCTTCTCGTTTATGTGCATCCCGGGCATCAGGTTCGTCCTCGTTTTCCCGTTACACGCGCCGCGGACTCAAAAGGTTGCACCGGACGCGAGCAGTTCCCTGAGCCGGGCCCGCGCGCGGTGCAGCCTGGACTTCAGCGTCCCTACCGGATCACCTGTAATTTCTTGAATTTCTTTGAGTTTATAGCCCTCGGTGTCGTGCAGGAGCACGACCAGGCGTTGGTCCTCACTGAGTTCGGCGAGTGCCTTGTCCAGACGGATTATGTCGTCCAGCCGCTCGGCATCTAATTCGGGATTGTCAATGCCCGGCAAGGCGTCAACTGACGCCTGCGGCAGCCGGCCCTCGTCCACACTGACGAGCCTCCGGCGGCTGAAGCGCCGCCGGTTATCGATAAAATGGTTGTACATGACGCGGCGCGTCCATGTACCCGGCTCCTCGATTTCCACTAGCCGGTCGAGCTTGCCGAACAGCTTTAGCAGTACGTCCTGGAACAGGTCCTCGGCCTCGGGCTTGCTGGACGTCAGGCGAAAGGCAAACCGGTACAGTCGCTCCAGCTGCGGGCGAAGCAGCCGCTCGAAGGCTGCGCTGTGGTCTTTGTCGATGCTATCCACGGGCCTGACACTCAGTGCCGAGTGTATTGGTCGTTTGCTACTTCACAAGGACGCGGTAGCGATTATGAGAACTGGCGCGCATGTTGAGCGCTATAAGTCGACGCGGATAATGAAGTAGTGATCGATGAGCAGCGCCGCGAACAGAACCATCAGGTAGTTGATCGAGTAACGGAAAACGCGCATCGGTAACACCGTTCCAGTGTCTTTCCTGAGCCGCAGGGCATAAGAGAGGAATACGGAGCCCAGCAACAGCGCGGTAACGAGATAGATCAGCCCGCTCATACCCGACGCGTATGGCAGGACGCTTATCAGCACGAGAATCATCGTGTAGAGCAGAATGAACAGGCGGGTAAGGCCGCTGCCGTGGGTAACCGGAAGCATCGGGATGCCGACCTTCGCGTACTCGTCCTTCTTGGCAATTGCGAGAGCCCAGAAATGCGGCGGCGTCCAGACGAAAATAATAAGGAATAACAATAATGCGTCGCCATGGAGCGCGCCGGTCACCGCCGTCCAGCCGAGTACCGGCGGAGCGGCCCCCGCGGCGCCGCCGACCACGATGTTTTGCGGCGTCGTACGCTTCAGATAGACCGTGTAGATGATCGCGTAGCCGATCAAAGATGCGAAGGTCAGTATTGCCGTGAGCGGATTAACCAGGAACCAGAGCATCGACATCGAAACAGCGCAAAGGACTGCCGCGAATGCCAGGGCCTGGGCGTCCGACAGCTTGCCCTGCGGCAACGGCCTGGCCTGCGTCCTGGGCATCTGGGCGTCGATCCGGGCATCGAGCACATGATTGATCACGGCAGCCGAAGATGCCGCCAGGCCGATGCCGAGCGTACCGAACAGCAGCGCATTGACGCCCGGCCAGTCAGGTACCGCCAGGAACATACCGACGATCGCCGTGAAGACGATCAGCAACACGACCTTCGGCTTCGTGAGTTCGTAATAGTCTCGCCAGTCGGCGACTGCTTGTAGGCTGCTGGTGCTCATGGTGGTTATTGGCTTCCCGGCGCGGACGCATATCGTAACCGGGCACCGCGTTCCAGGCCAGCCTGAATAATGCACGAGACCGCCCGAGATCATTAACAACTTAATGATTCGAATGCGAATGACGAAATTTCAATGGTGCCACCTTGTCGTCTTCATTGGCTGTCCGGTTTGTGGCCGGATCTCGTTGCGCCTGACTGGCTCTTCCCTCGAGCCATAGCCCGCTATGGCTCTCAGTCCAGAGCGGCGTCAGTCACGACGATCTCTCGTCCACAATCCCGGACTCTCGTGCAAGATTCAGGACTAGCCTCGCTTCCGCCCGATGCGGGCAGGATCGATGCGGTACTCACCAGCCGGCTGCGGGGGGCCGCCGCCCCAGGCGTGCCCGTACACTATTTCGAGCCTGAGCTGCAGCAGGCCGTCCCTGAACCGCCCCTCGAGTTCGCGTTGCATGTGGAGGAAGCGGTCTTTCCCGGTCAGCGTCTTTCTGCGGCCGGTAAGGCTGTTTCGGCCGCCGACGAGCGAAAGGTCCCGGAACAGGCCGGCAGCGTCCGTGTATGTCACATTCAGGAAATCGACGTCGAGAACCGGATCGCGCAGGCCCGCGCGCACAAGGCCGTCGCCGACCTCATGCATGTCCGCAAAGTCGTTGACGTGCGGACCTTGATCGACAGTCGCCCATGCTTCGCGAATCTCCGATAGGCTGTCGGGTCCGACTGAGGAGAAAACGAACAGACCGTCCTTGCGAAGCACTCGGGCCACCTCGGCAAACATGACGCCTGATTCGTCAATCCATGGCAAGAGCAGGTTCGAAAAGACCAGGTCGACGGAACCGGATTTCAACGGCAATGTCATTGCATTGCCCTGCAGCACGGATAGCCGTGAGAACCAGGTCTGTTTCTTTGTCGCCTGTCGCAGCATCTCTCGCGAGGCGTCGAATGCGATCACCCGACTCCGCTTGAATCGCCTGCACAGACTGCGAGCTGCCGACCCCGTCGCGGCGCCCAGATCCAGGATCCACCTGGCGTCGATCAGCATCGGGGCGAGCCGGCGCATGAGACCGTCTGCAGTCATTCGGTGGACGAAATCCGCCTCATCGAATCGAGCCGCAGCTCGATCGAAGCGCCGCTTGAGATCCCGGAATCTAACCCTGCCTGTTTGCGAATTCATATCGAAACCAAGCATACAGGCAAGTATCAACGGCTGCGTGCCGGCATGACTCGATGCGAAAGTCTACCGATGAACCCGGGATTGCTGAGCCTTGTGCTGCCGCGCAGCTGCGTGGTCTGTGGTATCGGTCTGACGGCGGGACACTTTTGCATGGCGTGCGAGGCCGACCTGCCGTGGATCGCTCGAGGCTGCGAGCGCTGCGGCCGGCCGGTCGCCGCACCTGCGTACGCAAGCACGCCGTGCCCCGACTGTCAGACGGATCCGCCGCCGTTTGTAAAGGCCTTTGCGCCGTTGCTGTACGCTTTTCCGGTAGACAGCGCGCTCAAGTCGCTCAAGTTTCAGAGACAGACATTCTATGCGCCGGCGTTCGGGGAAGTGCTCGTGCCGCTGCTCGATGAAATGTTTCCGGACGCAGACGCCTTGTTGCCGATGCCGCTTCATCCGAGGCGACACGCCATGCGGGGATTCAACCAGGCGGCCGAGTTATGCCGGCCGCTGGCCAGGGCATACCGCTTGCCCGAGATCAAGAACGTCTACCGAACAAGGTTCACAGTGCCGCAGGCGGGCCTCGACGCGACAGAGCGTCGACGCAATATGAAGGCGGCGTTTAAAGTCCGAGGCGAACTCGGCTATCGTCGGCCGCTGGTGGTCGACGACGTCATCACGACGGGAGAGACTTGCCGGCAGCTCGCCGGGGCCCTGTTGGACGCAGGTGCAGAGAGGGTCAGTGTGCTCGCGGTGGCGCATGCGGCCGGGCCGTAAACATGCACTCGGCGAGTTCTTTCTCGGGTACTTGATCGAGCCATTCGGGTCGCGCGAAGTTGCGGTGAATGGCCCGTCCCAGTTTTCCGATCTGCATGCCGTCCACGATGCGGTGATCGAAGGTGCCGGTGAGCGGGAGGATCGTGCGAACGACGATCTCGCCATCGCGCACGACCGGCTTGTCTTCTATTTTTCCCATGATAATGACGGCCGGAACTTTGGCGGCGGGAAACAGCGCGGCCATGCCGGTCGCAAGTCCGAAGCTGCCGATATCGGAGACGATAACCGACCCGAAACTGTCAGATGACAACCCCAGGCCCCTTAGTTCCAAACCCAGGTCGACGGTCAGCCACTTCAGGAACCTGAAAACGGGACGACGCAAAGGCCAGGGAATCTTGTTGAGCACGTATTTGTTCCTGGACGCTTTGGATTCGCTGCCGCCCCGGCTCTTTTGTGCCAGCACTCTGATGTCGCGGGCCAGATCGCTGACCGGCCGCGCGTGTGCATCATCGACGATCACCGAAGTCATACCAGCCTGACTATTGAGCATGACCGGGACCATGACGTTCAGTTGCTTGCGGCCGACGACTCCGCCGCGCCGTATGAAACAATTGAGTTCAGGCACGTCGAACGCGATCGCGCGGGCAATGACAGCCGTCGTGAGATGCACCATCGTCATCTTTACGCCGGCCTTTCGCTGCTCGTCCATAAATTGTTTCGCGTCGGTAACATCTATGTTCAGGCTTCCATAGACACGCGAGTCAGATGGCGCCGTATATATCGCTGCGGCTGTGACACGCCAGGGTGTGTTGAACTGGTCCATGCGGGCGAGCATAGCCGATTTCTGGTACAAAGGGCCTGCCTATGGAATCGATCGTTAACCAGATCAACACCTATGTATGGAGCCCCGCGCTGGTCTATCTTGCGCTTGGGGCCGGGCTGTTTTTTTCCATCCTGACGCGCTTCGTGCAGGTCCGGCTTTTCGGGGAAATGGTTCAGCTGCTGTTTTCGTCGAAGGGTTCGGACAGAGGCATCTCTTCATTCCAGGCATTGTCCGTGTCTCTGTCGGGCCGGGTAGGGACCGGCAACATCGCCGGTGTTGCGGCGGCAATCGGATTCGGCGGACCGGGCGCCGTTTTCTGGATGTGGGTGGTGGCATTCCTCGGCGCCGCGACCGCCTACGTCGAATCGGCGCTCGGTCAGATTTATAAGGAAGAGGACGAAGGGCAGTTACGCGGCGGTCCCGCTTTCTATATCGAAAAAGCCATGGGCCAAAAGTGGTATGCGTGGATATTTGCGATCACGACGATCATAGCCACGGGGTTATTGCTGCCCGGCGTTCAGGCCAACAGCATCAGTAACGCCGCCGAGGTAGCACTGGGCGCGGGGCCGGTGTTCGAGACCGATCTCGGCTTCATCGGCATGACGAAATTAACGACCGCCATTGCCGTTGTGACGGTTCTCGGCTTCATCATCTTCGGGGGCGTCAAGCGCATCGCTCATTTCACGCAGGTAGTCGTGCCGTTCATGGCACTGGCGTACATCGTCACCGCCGTCGTCATCATTATTCTGAACATCACGCAGTTGCCGGAAATCGTTGGATTGATATTGAAAGATGCATTTACGCCGATGGCAGGCGTGGGTGCAGCGATCGGCTGGGGCGTCAAGAGAGGCGTCTATTCGAATGAAGCTGGCCAGGGCACCGGGCCGCATGCAGCGGCTGCGGCGGAAGTCCGGCATCCGGCACAGCAGGGTCTCGTGCAGGCGTTTTCGGTGTACGTCGACACGCTGTTCGTGTGTTCTGCGACGGCGTTCATGATTCTGATTACCGGGGCTTACAATGTGCACACCGGGGAAGGCGGGTTCTACATTCAGAACCTGGCGGCCGACCTGCCGGCGAACAGCCCGGCGTTTACGCAGTTTGCCGTCGAATCCGTGCTGCCGGGATTCGGTAAGCCGTTCGTCGCCGTTGCACTGTTCTTTTTCGCGTTTACTACGCTGCTTGCTTACTACTACATTGCGGAAACGAACGTCGCCTATCTCAGGCGGACATTCAGAATTCCCGGTGAGATGATCTTTCTGAAGCTCGCGCTGATGGCGTCGGTATTCTATGGTGCGGTACGAACTGCCAACCTGGCCTGGGGTCTCGGGGACATCGGCGTGGGCCTGATGGCCTGGTTGAACATCATCGCGATCCTGATTCTGTTCCTGATGGGAAGGCCCGCACTCAAGGCGTTGAGAGATTACGAGGCGCAGAGAAAAGCCGGCGTCAGGGAATACACATTCGATCCCGAGGAGCTTGGAATCAAGAACGCGGACTTCTGGACTGACGGGCCTGGCAGGGTCGGACCGCGCTGACTAATTGATGAACGGGAATATTGGCGAGCCTGGATTGTCGCCTGACGGGATAAACCGTCGATTCTTGCTCCACAAAAACAAGGGGTAATCCAGGTCCGATTCCGAGACTGTGCCCTTACGGCAAGGCGGCGGCACGGTTTTGGGCTGCCGACAGGCCGTAGAACGCCAGACCGGCGCCGATGATCCCAAGGCCGAACAAACCTTCCACCGGCTTGTTCAGCAGTACGAACGTCAGCGTCCAGCCGGTCAGTGCAAGATACAGCAGGGGCGTGACCGGATAGCCGAACGTGCGGTAAGGACGCGGCAGATCCGGGCGGCGCCGACGCAGTACGAACACGCCGAGCACGGTAGCAAAACTGTTCAGCGCGAGGGTAAAGCCAGCGAACACCAGTATGGACTCGAAACTGGATGTCAGGATGAAAAGCAAGGCGAGCGATGACTGAACGAAAATTGCGACCGACGGTATGCCGTCGCTATTCGTTCGCGACAAGAATCTCAATCCGTGAAAGTCCTCACCGATCACCTGTAACACCCGGGGCCCGGCGAGCGTCATCGCGCTCACCGTAGAGACGAGCAGCAAGGCGAGCACCAGGCCGGTGAACCGGCCGCCCAGTTCGCCGAATGCGGACTGCGCCGCGATATAGCCGACCTCGACTCGACCCGCCATGGCGTCCATCGGCGCGATGCGGAGAAAAACAAAATTCAGTGCGAGGTAAAGGAGCAAGACAACCAGCGTTCCGGTCATCAGGATTGCGGGCAGCGTCCGACGGGGGTTCTCGAGCTCACTGGAAAGATAGGTGGCGGCGTTCCAGCCGGTGTAGGCATAGCTGACATAGATAAGAGCGACGGCAAAGGCGCCGCTCGTCAGCAGCGCGCCATCGCCCTCCCCGGGCAGGAAGCTGACCGGCTGAGGCACATCGGCAATGGCAATCGCCGTGGCACAGAAGGCGACGATGACGCCCACCTTCAATATCGTGAAAAAAACCTGCAGGCCTCCGCTGTTTCGCCGGGTGCTTGCGTGCACGAGCGTCAACGCAATTACCAGCCCTGAAGCCAGTGTCTTCTGCAAGGAATCGGTTGCGCCGTCCGGCAGAATGGAGGTAGCGTACGCCGCAAATGTAATCGCCGCGAGCGCCGTTGGCGCTGCGAAGCCGATGGTTGCCGAGACCCAACCGGAGACGAAGCCCGCAGCGGGATGGAAAATTCTCGCAAG
The DNA here is from genome assembly GCA_046760025.1 of Woeseia sp. GTDB lineage: Bacteria > Pseudomonadota > Gammaproteobacteria > Steroidobacterales > Woeseiaceae > JACZWL01. The sequence continues at coordinate 14,916 of JBHIDG010000009.1, forward strand.
GAAATTGTACTCGCCACCCGATCGCGGCAAAGCTGCACCGAGCTCGGCATAGGTCATTGCGCCGCACACGGCGGCAACGCCGCCGACGGCCCAGAGCATCAGCAGAACAAAGCCGGAACGAATCTCGAGAAGCTGGAATCCGAGGCTCGTGAACACGCCGGTGCCGACCATGTTGGCGATGACGACGGCGGTGACGGCCGGGAAGCGAAACTTGGCCATTCGGCTAGCCCGGCAACGCCGGGCTGAAGGTGTAGTGCAGGATTATGCCGATGAAGATCGTCATGCCGATGTAATGGTTGTGCAGAAAAACGTCGAAACAGTTTGCCGCTTGCCGGTTGCGGGCATGCCACTGGTGATATCCCATCAGCACGGCCGCAAAGAAAACGGCAAGGTAATACCAGGCACCCAGCCCGGCCATGTTACCGATCAGGATTAGCGCCACCAGCATCAGAAGCTGCAGGCCGCCGATGACGAAAAGATCGGCGTCGCCGAACAAAATGGCCGTGGATTTGACACCCACTTTCAGGTCGTCTTCACGATCCGCCATCGCATAAAAAGTATCGTAGATGATCGCCCACACCAGGGCGGTGCCGAACACGAGCCATGCGAGCTGTGGCGTCTGCCCGGTTTGTGCGGCGAAGGCCATCGGCACTGCCCAGCCGAAGGCTGCGCCGAGCACGAACTGTGGGATGGAAAGGAGTCGTTTGATAAACGGATAAACAACTGTCAGGCCGGCGGCGATGACGGCGAGCAGCTGCGCCTGCCTGTTGAGCATGGCAGCAAGGCCGATAGCTATCAGTGCAAGTGCGGCGAATAGCGTGAGCGCCTCCATCGGCGCCACCGCACCGGAGGCGATGGGACGATTCCGCGTTCGTTTCACGTAAGGATCAATTTTCCTGTCGGCGAAGTCGTTTAGCACACAACCCGCCGACCGCATGATGACGACGCCGAGCATGAACACGATAAAGACGCCTCCGTCGGGATGGCCCTGTCCAGCCAGCCATAGCGCCCAGAGTGTCGGCCATAGCAAAAGCCAGATGCCGACAGGCTTGTCGAGCCTCATCAACCGGACGTAATTCGAAAGCTGACTGAGGAAGCCCGGAATCAGGCTATGTTCTGCCTGCCCTTTATTCATAGTGCGAAGATTATCAGACCTTGCCGTATCGTCCCGCATCGCCGAGCCAGCGACGGATAATCTCGTCTGCCCTGCGAGGCGACGATCTTCGAATCGATTCTGCAGCAAGCTGCACCTTCGGCAATAGATCGGCGTCGCGAACGATATCGGCGATCCGGTAATGCGGCAGCCCGGTCTGCCGGGTGCCGAGGAGCTCACCGGGACCGCGGAGCTCGAGGTCTCTCTGCGCAACGACAAAGCCGTCGTTGGTGTCGCGAAGGACTGCCAGGCGGTTGCGGGCAAGGTCTCCTAATGGCGGTTTGTACAGCATCACGCAATGACTTTGGCCGGCGCCGCGCCCCACCCGGCCGCGGAGCTGATGCAGCTGGGACAACCCCATGCGCTCCGCGTTTTCGATGATCATCAGGGTGGCGGCGGGAACGTCGACACCGACCTCGATTACGGTCGTCGCAACCAGCACATGTATCGCGCCGCTTTTGAACTGGCGCATCAGTTTGTCTTTATCTGCCGCCTTCAAGCGGCCGTGCACGAGGCCGACCCGCAGGTCCGGCAGCGCGTCGGTGAGCATTGTGTAACTGGCTTCGGCAGCCTGGTGGTCGAGAACAACGGATTCCTCGATCAGCGGACAGACCCAATATGCCTGGTGGCCGGCCTTGCACGATGAACGGACGCGTTCGATGACTTCCTCGCGTCTGGTGTCCGGCATCGCGGCAGTGTGCACGGGTTGCCGGCCGGGCGGCAGCTCGTCGATAATCGATGTATCGAGATCGGCGTATGCGGCCATGGCAAGCGTTCTCGGTATCGGCGTTGCAGTCATGACGAGTTGATGCGGATGTCCGCTTCCCTGTTCGCCTTTCTCGCGCAGTGCCATGCGCTGATGCACGCCGAAGCGATGCTGTTCGTCGATAACGACGAGCGCCAGGTGCTTGAACGTGACGCCCTCCTGGAAAAGCGCATGGGTGCCGACGACGAGTGATGCGTCGCCATTTGCGATGGATTCGAGCGATTCGCGTCGGTCTTTTTGACGCTGGCTGCCGGTCAACCAGGCAGGCGCAATGCCGAGCGGAGAAAACCAGTCGGAGAAGTTTCGCCAATGCTGCTCGGCGAGGAGTTCCGTCGGTGCCATGATCGCGGCCTGCACGCCACTCGCTATCGCATGCAGGCAGGCGATTGCAGCGACGACCGTCTTGCCGGAGCCGACATCGCCCTGGATCAGGCGCAGCATCGGATAGGGCGTGGCGATATCGCTCGAAATCTCTCCGATCACCCGTTGCTGTGCGCCGGTCAGGCTGTACCGCAGCCCGTTGATGAACCGTTCAACCAATTGCGATCCTCGATTCAGTACGGCCGCACCTTCGGTCCTGGCAACATCGCGGAGGTTCCGCAGGCTCAGGTAATGCGCGAGAAGTTCTTCGAACGCCAGGCGCTGCTGGCACGGATGCTTGCCGGCTTCGATACTTGCCAGGTCCGCATCCGCCGGTGGTTGATGCAGGTATGCAATTGCATCGAACAGTCCGGGCATGTCGTACTTTTGGCGGACCTCGTCGGGTAACAATTCCTCCGGCGGAGAGGATCTGCCGATGTTCACGGCCTGAACCGCGAGATTACGCAGGCGGCCCTGCTGCAGGCCTTCCGTGGTCGGGTAGACCGGCGTGAGCGCATCGCTCAGGACGGGATCCTGGCCCTCCTGCAACATCCGGTATTCCGGGTGTACCATCTCCAACCCGACGGGCCCGGTTCGGACATCGCCAAAGCAACTGAGCATGGCCCCGATTCGAAATTGTTGCTCCTGCAGTTTCGAAAAATGAAAAAACCTGAGCGTCAACTGGCCTGTGCCGTCGCCGACCCTGACAAGGAGATTTCGCCGGCCGCGATAGGCGACTTCGGAAAGCAATACTTCGCCGCTAACGAGGCACCGATTGCCCGGCTGCAACGTACCGATCTTGACGAGGCTCGTGCGGTCCTCGTAGCGGTTGGGCAACAGGAACAAGATATCCCCTACCCGGCGGAGACCGAGACGGGCAAGCTTCTGATCGATTGCGGGGCCGACGCCCCTGAGAGCGGTCAGCGGTGAATCGAAGCTGGTCACACCGCGAGAATCGCCTCGGCCTCGACGTCGGCGCCCTTGGGAAGTGAAGCAACCCCCAATGCCGCCCGCGCCGGATACGGTTCGGCGAAGTAATCGGCCATGACCCTGTTTACCGTCGCGAAGTTACCGAGATCGGTAAGGTAGATCGTGAGTTTCACGACCTGGTCCAGTTCTCCACCCGCCGCGGCGACGATGGCGCTCAGGTTATCGAACACGCGCCGGGCCCGGGCCTCGAAATCGCCATCGACGATCTCCATCGTGGTGGGGTCGAGAGGTATCTGGCCGGATATGAATACGAGTTGGCCGGCCCTGACGCCCTGAGAGTAAGTGCCGATCGCACAAGGCGCGGTATCGGTCGAAATCGCCTGCTTGTCCATTTGTTCTCCGTTTCGGTCAGGCGCAATCTCGCGACACACGCATGACATTTTTCATATTCCGTATGTTTCGCATGATTCGCGCAAGGTGCGTCCGGTCTTTCACCTGCAAGAGGAACGAAAGCATGGAACAGTCTTCGTGCCGGCCGAGTACGGCGACTTCCTCGATGTTCGAGTCGGAGTCGGCGATCGTTGCGGCGACTTCGGCGAGTACGCCTGTCTTGTTTTCGGTGTCCACCTGAATCTGGGTCGAGAAATCACGGTCTATCTGTTCTTCCCAGCTCACTGCAATCCACTTTTCGGGCTGTTTACGGAAATTAATGAGGTTGCCGCAACAGTTCCGATGAATCACGATACCTCTGCCGGAACTCAGATGACCCATGACGTCGTCGCCGGGAATCGGGGAACAGCACCGGGCGTAGCTGACGACAACGCCTTCGGTGCCGGCAATGACCAGACTCGTAGCGGCGGGCTCGGAGTCTCCGTCTTCCGTCACGCCGACCAGGAATCTCGCCGTCAGGGGGGCGAGCCTCTCGCCGAGACCGAGTTGTTCGAAGAGTTCGTTCGTGTTATCGAGACCGAGTTCGTCCAGAGCCTCGCGCATCCTGACCTTTCCTACCTTGCGCAGAGATGAACCCACGTCCTTCAGCGATCGATCGAGCAGCCGCTTGCCCAGATCGACTGATTCGCTCGTTCGCATGTTCTTCATGTATTGGCGAATCGCAGACCGGGCCTTGGCGGTAACGACGAAGGTAACCCAGTTCGGATTCGGCTTGGCACCCCGGCTGGTAATAATTTCGACCGTTTGGCTGTTCTGCAGCTGGGTTCTGAGGGGTACCAGATGACGGTCGACTTTTGCTGCCACGCAGCGGTTACCGATGTCCGTGTGCACGGCGTAGGCGAAGTCGACGGTGGTCGCGCCCTTGGGCAACGGCATGATGTCACCTTTCGGCGTGAATACGTAGATCTTGTCCGGAAACAGGTCGACCTTTACAGACTCGAGAAACTCCTCCGAACTGCCGGACTCCTGAATCTCGACGAGGTGGGCAAGCCACTCCCGGGCGCGCCGTTGAGGTGTCGCGGCGGTCTTGTCTTCGGCTTTGTATTGCCAGTGCGCGGCAACGCCCGATTCCGCGACGCGGTCCATTTCCACGGTCCGTATCTGTACTTCGAGCGGCAGGCCCTTGGGTCCGAACAGTGTCGTGTGCAGGGATTGATAGCCGTTTATGCGCGGGATGGCTATGTAGTCCTTGAACCGGCCGGGCATCGGCTTGTACAGGCCATGCACCAGGCCAAGCACCTTGTAACAGGTATTGACGTCGTCGACGATAATCCGAAAACCGTAGACGTCGACAACATCACTCAATAGCCGCTGCTTCTCGGCCATCTTCTTGTAGATACTGTAAAGGTGTTTCTCCCTACCGACGACCGCAGCCTCGATGTCGTTGGCGTCGAGTAGTTTTTGCAGGTCCTCGGAGATTTTCCTGACGATCTGACGCTGATTGCCCTTGGACTTCTTCAAAGCGTTTTCGAGCACGCGGTGACGGAATGGATAAAGATAGCGGAGGCCGAATTCCTCGAGATCGACCTTCATGCGATTGATGCCTAGGCGGTTTGCGATCGGCGCGTAGATGTCGATCGTTTCGCGTGCAATCCGCGCCTGCTTTTCGCGGGGCATCGCGTCGAGTGTGCGCATGTTGTGCAGCCGGTCGGCAAGCTTCACGAGGATGACACGAATGTCCTCGATCATCGCGAGTATCATCTTGCGGAAACTTTCCGCCTGCGCTT
>JBHIDG010000010.1:0-20211 GCA_046760025.1 Woeseia sp.
TTCTGCCCTGTTCGGAGAGGTTGAGGAGAGAGCGCCGGCGGTCCGCATCCGCGAACTGGCGATCGATCCGACCGGACTTGATCAGTCTGGTCACGGCGCGGCTGACGGCAACCTTGTCCATCAAGGTGCGCTCGGCGACTTCCACTGCCGACAGGCCCGGAAACCGGCCCAGGACGGCGATAACGCGCCATTCGGGGATCGACAGGCCGAAACGCCTGTTATATGCGCTGGCAATGGTGCTGCTGACCGTATTGGAAAGTATGGACAGCCGATAGGGCAGAAAGTCTTCGAGTATCAGTTCACGCTTCATCAAATCGTCCGGATCGGTTCACCTGCTCCATAACCAGTATAAGTCTAGGACAAATGCGGGGCATGAAGGTACGCCGTCGATTGCATTTCGATAAAACGGGAACGTGTGCGCTCGAATTCGAAGCTCAGTTTCTGCCCGGCGTACAGGCACTCGATCGTCGTGGCGGCAGAGACGAGCAGCTTGACCTTGCGGTCGTAGAATTCGTCCACCAGCGCGATGAACCGCCGGGCCTGATCGTCCAGATCGGCAGCCAACTCCGGGATGTCGGATACGATGACGGTCGGATACCATCGTGCAATCTCGATATAGTCCTGCTGGCTCCGTGGACCGCCGCAAATTTCCTGAAAATCGAACCATGCGACACCCTTGCCGCAGCGCTGGGTGCGAATTCCGCGGCCGCGGATGAGCAGGACGCGCCCCTCTGCAACATCGCCGGATGCGATTGCCAGGAAACAGTGCGTAAGTCTTGCAGTCGCGTCTTCCCCGGCGGGCGTAAGGTAGGTTCCGGATTGCTGTAACAGACGCAGCCGGTAGTCGATAACGCCGTGCAGTTCAACGACATTCGTATGAGCCTCGAGCAATTCGATAGCAGGCGTAAACCGATCGCGCTGCAGCCCGTTACGGTAGAGATCAGCGGGCGGTGAGTTCGACGTCGCGAGCAGCGTGACGCCTCGCATGAACAGCCCCCCCAGCAAACGGCCAAGAATCATCGCATCGGCGATGTCGCTGACGTAAAACTCGTCGAAGCAAAATACGTCTGTCTGCCGGGCGATATCGGCCGCCACCTTGTCCAGAGGGTCTTCCATATCGCCAAGCGACTTGAGCCGGTCATGGACGTCACTGATCATCCGGTGAAAGTGAACGCGTGTCTTCTTTTCGATGGGCAGGGTTTTGAAAAAGAGGTCCATCAGAAAAGTCTTGCCACGGCCGACTCCGCCCCAGAGATATATGCCGGAAACGTCCGGGTATCGGTCGGCGCGTCCCAGCCGTCGCCGAAGTTTCCGAAGCGGTTTCTGTTCCTGCATGAGGCGCATCTCGAGATCGGCGAGTCGATCGACGACTGATTGCTGTGCCGGATCACGGACATGACCGTGGATCGTCAGGCTTTCCTGGTACGCGGTACGTATCGTCACTGGCTGTTGGACGCTTCGTTGGCTGCGGCAAGACTACATTAATTCGGGGACGGACCCCTGCCTTGAGGACGGCTGTAGATCACTGTTTCGGAAAAAAATGGGGTCCGTCCCCTGCTAGAATGTCCCGGGCGACCGGAGATTTTGACCCATGTCTGATGCGATCGAACGCGAGTCGATGGAGTTTGATGTCGTCGTCGTCGGCGGCGGTCCGGCCGGGCTTGCTGCCGCCTGTCGATTGATGCAACTCGCGGAGAATGCTAACCGTGAATTATCGGTCGTGGTCGTCGAGAAAGGATCCGACATCGGCGCGCATATTTTGTCCGGCAATGTTCTCGACCCGAAAGCGATCGAAGAATTGTTTCCGGACTATCGGGAGCAGGGAGCCCCCGTAAGAACCGCCGTATCAGGCGACACCATTCATTACTTTCTCGGCCCCGCGAAATCGATCACGGTGCCCGGGGCATTCATTCCGAGCCCGATGCACAATAAGGGCAATTACATCATCAGCCTTGGCCGGCTGTGCCAGTGGATGGGCGAGCAGGCCGAGGCGCTTGGCGTAAACGTCTTCCCTGGATTTGCCGCGTCCGAGGTGCTTTACGACGATGCAGGCAGGGTTCGTGGCGTCGCAACCAGTGACGCAGGGATTGGCATAGACGGCCGGCGCAAGCCGACTTTTCAGGCAGGCTATGAGTTACTCGCGAAGTACACCATTTTTGCAGAAGGCTGCCGCGGTAATCTCGGCGAGGAACTCATGGAGCGGTTCGAGTTGCGAAAAAACGCCGATCCGCAGCGCTACGGCATAGGTCTCAAGGAAATCTGGGAGATCGATCCCTCGAAGCACGAACAAGGGCTGGTCGTACACACGATGGGGTGGCCGCTCGACAACAATACCGAAGGCGGCGGCTTCCTCTACCACGCTCGGGGCGACCGGGTGTATCTGGGACTGATTATCGCGTTGAATTACACAAATCCGCATCTCGCGCCGTTCGAGGAGTTTCAGCGCTGGAAGCAGCACCCGAAGATCCGACGGACACTCGAGGGCGGCAAACGGATAGCTTACGGCGCCAGGGCCGTTAACAAGGGCGGCCTGCAGTCACTACCCAAACTGGTTTTTCCGGGCGGGGTGCTGGTTGGCTGCGACGCCGGGTTTCTGAATACCGTGAAAATCAAGGGTGCCCATACGGCGATCAAGACCGGCATGCTGGCGGCCGAGAGCGTATTCCATGCATTAAGAGAAGGTGACCAAGGGTATGGCGTTCTGGACACCTATGCAGAGAGCGTCCGTGCATCGTGGGTGCATGACGAACTCTATCGGGCACGGAACTTCGGGCCCTCGCTTACGAAGTTCGGCACATTTCTCGGTGCAGCGTTCACGTTCATCGACCAGAACATCTTCCGCGGCAAACTGCCGTTCACGTTTCACGATCGCCACGCCGATCACGAATCCCTCAAGAAATCGAACGAGGTAAAGAGAATCGAGTACCCGAAGCCGGACGGCATATTCACTTTCGACCGCTTGTCATCGGTCTTCCTGTCGAGCACGAATCACGAGGAGGACCAGCCATCACACCTGAAACTGGGCGACCCGTCGATACCCGTCGAATACAATCTGCCGGAATTCGACGAACCGGCTCAGCGTTACTGCCCGGCCGGCGTATACGAGATCGTCACGGAGAACGGCGAGCCCCGATTCCAGATCAACGCGCCGAACTGTGTGCACTGCAAGACCTGCGATATCAAGGACCCCAGGCAGAACATCGTCTGGACCGTGCCCGAAGGCGGCGGCGGGCCGAATTATTCAGGGATGTAGGTTTATGAGGTGCCCGGCACCTTTACTTCGGCTGCATGCGGATCCCGCCGTCCAGCCTTATCGTCTCGCCGTTGATCATCGCATTGCCGTATATGCTCGCGACGAGGTCGGCGAACTCCTCCGGCCGGCCGAGGCGTGGCGGAAATGGCACCTGTGCGCCCAGCGACTGCTGAACTTCGTCGGGGAGCCCGGCCATCATCGGCGTCATGAAAATACCGGGAGCAATCGTATTGACCCGGATGCCGAATCGCGCCAGCTCTCGTGCGATCGGCAGCATCATGCCGATAATCCCGCCCTTGGATGCCGAGTACGATGCCTGACCGATCTGGCCCTCGAACGCCGCGACCGATGCGGTGCTGATCACGACGCCGCGTTCTCCCTCCGCATCAGGCTCGTTCAGCTGCATGACCGCGGCTGCCTCCTTGGTAACGACGTAGGAGCCGACGAGGTTGATCTGAATGGTTTTGGCGAACGAGTCCACCGGTGCCGGCCCTTCCCGGCCCAGAACGCGTTCGGGGAACAATACGCCGGCACAGTTGACAACGAGTGTGATACCGTCCATGAATTCGGCTGCTTCACCCAGTGATTCCCTGACGCTGTCTTCATCCGTGACATCGGTTCTCACGTATATTGCGCGACCCCCCAGGTCTTTCGCACTCTTGGCGCCCTGTTCCTCATTGATGTCCAGCAACGCGGCATGTCCGCCTGCGCCTACCACGCGCCTGGCCGTCGCCTGTCCGAGCCCGGACGCACCGCCGGTGATGACGGCTTTACCTGAAGAAATGTCCATGTCTCAATTCCTGCTAGTCTGTCTCGATTCCTACAGCCACGGCTTCGCCGCCGCCGATGCACAGCGATGCAATGCCCCGGCCGCCACCACGCCGACGCAGAGCATTAATAAGCGTCACGATGATTCGCGTGCCGGAGGCGCCGATCGGATGGCCGAGCGCGCATGCGCCGCCGTTCACGTTCATCTTGTCGTGCGGAATACCGACGTCGCGCATTGCCGCCATCGTGACGCAGGCGAAAGCCTCGTTGACCTCGTAGAGATCGACCGTGTCCGAGTACCAGTCCAGCCGCTCGTGCAGCGCCTTTATCGCGTGAACGGGCGAGGTCGTGAACCAGGCCGGCTCTTGGGCAAAGCTCGAATGCCCCGCGACTGCCGCCAGTGGTTCCAGTTCCCGCCGCTTCGCCTCGGTGGCCGACATCAGGATAAGCGACGCCGCGCCGTCGGAAATCGATGACGAGCTGGCTGCGGTAACTGTACCGTCCTTGCGAAACGCGGCTTTAAGCGTCGGAATCCTGTCTATATTTGCTTTCTGCGGGCCCTCATCCTCGGCCACGGTCAGCTCTTCCCCGCGATGCTTCACGGTTACCGGTGCGATCTCCGAATCGAACAGGCCACTCGCTGCCGCTTCCCTGGCGCGCGTTACCGAGAGAATCGCGAATTCATCCTGCTGCTCGCGCGTGAACCCATACTTGTCAGCCGTGAGTTCGGCGAAATGCCCCATCAATTTTCCGTCGTACGGATTCTGTAGCCCGTCGAAAAACATGTGGTCGAGCACTTCCTGATGGCCCATGCGATAGCCCGAGCGCGCTTTCGGCATCAGGTACGGCGCATTGCTCATGGATTCCAGCCCACCGGCGACGACGATGGCGACGCTGCCGGCGGCGATCAGGTCATGTCCGAGCATCGTCGTCTTCATTCCGGATCCGCACACCTTATTGACAGTCGTGCAGGGGACGCCCGCTGGAACGCCGGCGGCGAGCGCTGCCTGCCTGGCCGGCGCCTGCCCGAGTCCGGCCGGCAGGACACAACCGAGCAGGACCTCATCGACCTCGGACGCGTCGAGTCCGCAGTCTGACAGAGCCGCTCTCGTTGCCGTGGCCGAAAGGTCGATCGCGGCAATCGGGCTGAGAACCCCCTGAAATGTGCCGAGCGGTGTTCGGCGCCCCGCGACGATAACGATACTGTCATCTCTCATCGAAGAGGAATCCTTCTGAAAGGTTCGCTACTGTCCTCATTTTCGCGCTGCGACGCAAGATGGCTATAGTGTTTATTCCGTCCGTGTCAACAGGTCTGGTTCGTCGAGCACGGCCAGGATGCGCTGACGAGCGAGTTCTGCCAGATCCTTGCTGTCGCCGAATGCGGCATCGCCCGGATCGATCGGGTCGAGCACGTCGAGCCGGAGATGGCCATGCCTCGGGATGAGTGTTTGCGAGGGCAGAATATGGCGGGACCCGGAAATGACCACGGGCACGACAGGCAGTTTGCTATTGATTGCCGCGGCAAAGGCGCCCGCACGAAAGCGATCGAGACCGGGGTTGTCACGAAACGTGCCTTCCGGGAAAAACGCCAGCGATTCTCCCGATTCGGCGACTTTCAGAAGCCGGCGGGCGTCCCGTGCGCTGCCGGACGCATCGAAGCGTTCGACGAATTGGGAGCCGATGCGCCGAAGCAGCAAACCGGCAAGCGGAACCCTGCGCATCTCGTTCTTGATGACGAAACCAAAGCGCGGCGGGAGGAATGCCTTCAGGATGATGCCGTCCAGATAGCTGGCATGATTCGCGACGACAATAGACTGGCTCGCGGGAATCTTGCTGAGGCCGCGTATCGACGCCCTGATGCCGCAGAGCACGAAGATTGCCCGGCCGGCGGCGCTGACCCAGCGCCTGCGCCTATCCTCGCCCGGCAGCGACAGGGCCGCGAGAATTGCGGCGAGGACGCAGAGTCCAAAGATGCACCAGGCACCGATTCCCCAGAAAAATCCCAAGAATTTGCCCGTGGCTCGCAAAAACAGGTGCTCCGCCGTCTAAATGACCCTGGTCATGCTGTGACGCAGGTCACTTTATGTTAATGCCTTGGTGAATTTGTGACAGCGGTCACGCCCGCCGGGATACTGCCTCATCATACTCAAAACCTTGAAAAATCCGATGCTTGGCGAACAAGTCGTCGGGAATTGCGAGGAAGACCTGACGCTTCCGAGCGCGGCCGTGTCCGCGGCGTATGCTACCAGCGATCTCGCGAAGATGTCGCGGATGACATCGACCGTTGAATGTTTCGGCCGGCATGCAAGGGACGGCCTGATAGAGCAGATGGGTACTATGGCGAGCACGCAACAAGGAAAATCCGGCTCCAAGCCACAATCGAGTTCCGAGATACTGGTCGACCAGTTTCTGGACGCGATCTGGATGGAGCGCGGCTTGTCCAAGAACACCCTGGGCGCCTATCGCGCCGACCTGATGACACTTTGGCGAGGCCTGTCCGAACGGGATATACCGATCGAGAAAGCTCAAAAGTCGGACCTCCTGGAGTTCATCGCAAAGCGCGTCGAAAGCGGTGCCAAGCCCCGGTCCACGGCAAGGCAACTGTCCAGCTTCAGGCGATTCTTCCGCTACATCATGCGGGAGGGCCTGAGGGACTCCGACCCGACGGCCGACATCGCAATGCCGAGAATCGGCCGGTCGTTGCCGAAAACACTGACCGAAGACCAGGTCGACGCCCTGTTGCATGCGCCTAATACCGATGAGCCGCTCGGTCATCGTGATCGCGCAATGCTCGAGTTGTTGTATGCGACCGGCTTGCGCGTCTCGGAACTCATCAACCTCAAGCAGTCCCAGATCAATTTCAACCAGGGCGTATTGCGCATCGTCGGCAAGGGTGACCGCGAGCGACTCATCCCCTTGGGCGATGAAGCGCAACGCTGGTTGCGCGACTTCATCGATGGACCGCGGATGGAGATACTTCTCGAGCGCCAGACCGATTACCTGTTTCCCACGCGGCGCGGCGACCGCATGACGCGCCAGGCTTTCTGGCACATCATCAAGCGTTACGCGCAAAAGGCCGGCATCGACAAGAAGCTGTCACCGCACAGCCTGCGGCATGCCTTCGCCACACACCTGCTCAACCGCGGCGCCGACCTCCGGGTGGTACAACTACTGCTCGGGCACAGTGACCTTTCGACCACGCAGATCTATACGCACGTCGCCAGGGAAAGGATGAAGGATCTGCACGGTCAGCATCACCCGCGCGGTTGATATAAAATCGCCTCGCCTGCGGCCCTCGGGAACCGGACATCGTGTAGCCGGTCGAAGTCCGTACCTGGAGAGGAATCCCGGATGAGAAAACTCGTCATGCAAATGGGCATCGCGCTGGCCATACTGGTTGCGACAGCGACACCGCAAGCGCTCGCGGAGACCGACGCAAAGGAACTCGAGCAAGTCAGAGCCAGAGTGTCGGCTATTTTCGCCGAGATCGAGCCTCAGCACGTGTTGCCCAGCCCGGTGGATGGCTGGTACATGGTCAGAAAGGGGGCGATCGTGGCGTACATTTCGGGGGATGGCCGTTATCTGTTGCAGGGTGATCTGATCGACCTGGACCGTCAGCTAAACCTGAGCGAAGCGAGCCGGGACGAGGCACGCCGGGAGATGATGTCCAAGATTCCCGAGGAACACATGATCATTTTCTCGCCGGAAGAGGTGAAGTACTCGGTTTCGGTGTTCACGGATGTCGACTGCGTCTATTGCCGCCGGCTGCACAGCCAGATCAACGAGTATCTCGAGCAGGGAATACGGATTCGTTACCTGCTTTATCCGCGCAACGGCCCGACGTCGGCGTCGTGGGTCAAGGCGGAGCACGTATGGTGTTCGGACGACCGAAACGAGGCGCTCACGCTCGCAAAGCTCGACAAGGAATTTCAGACCCGGGATTGCGACGCGTCAATGGTTTCAACACACTATCTGACGGGACAGAATGTCGGTCTGCGAGGCACGCCTGCGATCGTGTTCGAAAACGGTCAGCTCATCAGCGGGTACGTGCCGGCACTGGCGCTGTCCCAACAGCTTGCTGCGATCAGTCAGTAAGGCCGGGGACGGACCCCAAGGGGTACCTCCACTTACCTTTACATTCGTCCTTTCCAGATTACCTCGTGCACATGGACCCCGGTGTTCCTGCCTGCATCTTCGAAATACTTTTCGAGCGCGAACCGGCCGCTACGAAACGCGATCTTGTCCCACGGAATTTCAGATTCTCTGAACAGTGCGACCTCTAGGCTCTCGGCGCCGACTCTAAAATCGCCGAGAAGCCTGGCCGCGAAAAATACGTGCACCTGACCGGCCTGGATGACATCCACCGATGCGAACAGGTGACCCACTTCCACCTCGGCGCAGGCTTCCTCGAGCGTTTCGCGAGCGGCGCCCTGTTGCATCGTCTCGCCGAGTTCCATGAATCCTGCCGGCACAGTCCAATATCCGTGGCGCGGCTCGATCGCGCGGCGGCAAAGTAGGATTCTGCCCTCCCGTTCGGGGACGCAGCCGACGACGATCTTCGGATTCTGGTAGTGAATGGTGTGGCAATGTTCGCAGACCCAGCGGTGCCGGTTATCGCCGTCAGGTATCTTCTCTATGACAAGGCTGCCACAACTCGTACAGTGCTTCATGGATTCAGAAATGCGTGGTGCCGGGAGCGAGAATCGAACTCGCACTCTGTTGCCAGAACCGGATTTTGAATCCGGCGCGTCTACCAGTTCCGCCATCCCGGCCGGCGTCGAGTGGGCTAAGTATATGCTTGGCGCGCCAGTTCCTTCCACAAAATGTCGGCGCATTTGCGACCTTTTTGGCTGCGAGGGCATCTAAGATTCAGGATATGAGCAGGTTTGCCGACATCCAGATCGACGCAGGTATAGTGAAGCGTGCGGCAAGCGGTGACGTGCGTGCTCACGAGATCATCTATCGTGCATTCAGCTCGCCGGTGTATTCGATGTGCTTGCAGTTCACGCGAGTACCGGCGCATGCGGAGGACCTTGTCCAGGAGACCTTCGTCGAGGTCATTCGGAGCATTGCGTCCTTCCGCGGTGAAGCGCCGCTCGGCAGCTGGATTCGGCGGATCGCGGTCAGCAAGGCACTGATGTTTCTGCGTTCAGCCTGGCACAGCCGCGGGCAAAGCCTCGATGACGACTTCGAGGAGGTGACCCCGGGCAATGCTGCGAGCCACGGTGTATCGAGTCGCGCGGAACAAGCACTGGATCTGGATGCGGCCCTCGGCAGCCTGCCATCTGTGAGCCGGGCGGTTGTCTGGTTGCACGATGTCGAAGGATTTACTCACAAGGAGATAGCGGGACTCATGGGCAGGACCGAGAGTTTCTCCAAGTCCCAGTTGGCGCGAGCCTACCGGCGTCTGCGGCCATACCTGGAGGCGGGCCTCGCAGAGGGCGGAGCGAGTACTGTGGTGGAAGGTCCGGCACTCGGGAGCTGCTGACGATGACTTCGGACGAGATTCCGCAGGACGAAACGATGAACGGCGTATTGAGTGTGCACGAGCACGAGAGACTGACACAAGGGCTTAAAGAACTGCCGGATACGATGCCGCCGCGCTCCGTATGGCACAGAATCGAGGAGCAGGCAAGGGCAGAGGGTCTGTTGGCGAGACCCGCCGCATACCGGCGCGTAAAATGGTTTGCCGGCGCCGGCATCGCCGCGGCCGTCGTGCTCGCCGTATTGCGGTTGCCCGGATCGCTGAATCCGGACCCGATCCCGGCCGCGGAGGAATTGCCGTCCACGCCCGCGCATGACGCCGAACAATTGGACAACCTGATGGTGCAGTCGCAGCGGCTCGAGCATGAACTTCGCGCCATCACGTATCAGCCACGCGTGATGCGGGCCTCGACGGCGGCAACGATTGGAAATCTGGAGGATCGAATCGCGGCGATTGACTACCGGCTCAATCACCCGGAAATTCGAATGAGTCCCGCCCAGAAACAACTGTACTGGCGCGAGCGTGTCAGGTTAATGGATTCGCTGTTAAAGCTACGCTATGCGCAGGCTCAGCGGGCCTCTTTTTAGAATCTTGCTATCAGGAGTCAACAAATGACAATCTGCAGAAAATCATTTCTCTTCATCTCATTGGCGCTGATCAGCGCGACGGCCCTGGCGCAGGAACACGATTCCCTATCGGCTGCCGAAGTGCAATCGAGAGAGGCACTGGAAAAGCAGCGCGTAATCGATACACAGATTAGAAAGGCGGAAGCGCAGCAGCGAGTCGCCGAAGTACAGATGAGAGAGGCGGAAGAGCGGCTGGCCGCGGCCGCGAGGCAGATCGCCGAATTGAGCTCGCGATCCTTGCCGGCGGTCGTTGATATCGAGCGCTTTATTCACATTGATGATCGCGTGATGCTCGGGATCACCATCGGCGACGATGACGGCGATGGTCCCGTCGAAGGTGTCACGATTCGGGGTATCTCGCCGGGCGGTGCGGCGGAGGAAGCCGGGCTGCGGTCCGGTGATATTATCACGGCGGTAAATGGCGAATCGATGACTGCAGAAAATCACGAAGAAGCCAATGAAAAACTCATCGACTTCATGTCCGGGGTCGAAGAGGGCGACGCCCTCGACGTCGAATACCTACGGAACGGCAAGCAGGCAACTGTCGAGGTGCGACCGAAGGAAATGTCACCGATGGCGTTCGCGTTTGGTCGGGGAAACGGGAGTTATTCCGTACCGGTTGCACCGAATTCGCCTGATTTTGACTGGAAATTCAGGTGGTACTCGGACGGAAGCGGCTGGGGCCACATGGAAATGGTGACGCTTACCGAAGGCCTGGGCAAATACTTCGGTACGGACAAGGGACTGCTCGTCGTAAGGGCGCCGGAAGATGAAAATCTCGAGCTACGCGATGGTGATGTCATTCAGAGTATCGATGGCCGCGAACCCAGGTCGGTGTCGCATGCAATGCGGATTCTCGGTTCCTATCAGAGCGGCGAAGAGCTCGAATTGCAGATTATGCGCGACAAGCGCAAGCAGACGCTCAAGATCGAAATGCCGGATAACAGAAGCTCGTGGGTTCCACGCTTCGCGCCGAAAGTCGAGTCGGATGTCGTCGTCGTACCGAAGGTCCGTATTCAAAGGAAAGAGCGTACCTAGCGGCTTGTTTTTGTGCGCGTAGCCGTCTTCGGTGGTACCGGCTTCGTCGGTGGATACCTGATCGATGCCTTGATCGCATCGGATCACGAGCCCTCGGTACTGGTCCGGGCCGGCAGCGGGCACAAGCTGCATCAGGCAGAGCGGTGCCGGTCGGTCACCGGTGACCTGAGTTCGATGAGCGCAATCGAAGCCACGCTCGAAGCCTGCGATGCGGTCATTTACAGTGTCGGCATACTCAGGGAGTATCCGAAGCGGGGCATTACTTTCCAGGCGCTGCAATTTGACGCCGTCGTGCGCGTCGCCGAGTCGGCGAGAGCGCGCGGTATATCCAGATTCCTGTTGATGAGCGCAAACGGCGCCAAATCGTCTGGCACACGCTATCAGGAAACCAAGTTTCGCGCCGAGGAGCACGTTAGAGCCGGTGGCCTGGCCGTCACCATCTTCAGGCCGTCGGTGATATTCGGCGATCCTCGCGGGACCCTCGAAATCGCAACTCAACTCTATCGCGATATGATCGCGCGGCCGCTACCCGCGATGGGCTTCTTTACCGGTTGGAGCCCGGCGCGAGGAAAGGTCCTGATGTCACCTGTCCATGTCGAGGATGTCGCTCTGGCATTCGTCAAGTCATTCGACGATCCGAGCGCCATTGGCCGGACCTACGAACTCGGAGGTCCGGAGTCGCTTGCCTGGCCGGACATGCTTCGGCGAATCGCGCAGGCGGCGGGACGCGACAAGTGGATTCTGCCGATGCCGATCCGTCTCATGACACTGGCTGCAACACTTATGGACCGGCTGCCTTATTTCCCGGTGACCCGGGACCAGCTGACGATGCTCTCAGAGGGCAATACCGCCGATCCGACGGAGCTCGAATCGCTTATCGGCAGGCCGGCCAGGGCATTCGTGCCACCAAATCTCGCATACATCCGCGCTTGAGTCTTGTCGCGCGGACGTGTTTGCTACCATGCGCGCCCATGCAGGTCTCAGATTTCGATTACCCTTTACCCGATGATCTGATCGCGCAACACCCGCCCGGGGAGCGCGGCGCCAGCCGGCTGCTCGTGGTCGATGCAGCCTCGAAATCCTTTACCGACCGGCAGTTCGCGGATCTGCCGAGGCTGCTCTATCCGGGCGATCTGTTGGTATTCAACGACACGCGCGTTATTCCCGCGCGTCTCCGGGCACACAAGCAAACCGGTGGCCGCATCGAGATTCTGATCGAAAGATCCTTGTCGGACACGACGGCGCTCGCTCAGGTTCGGGCAAGCAAGGCGCCGAGGGCCGGCACGAAACTGGACATGGCCGGGGATGTCACGGCGACCGTGCTCGGCCGGGACGAGGACTTCTATATACTCGACTTCGGCGTATCCCTGGCGCCGTATCTCGATGAACGAGGCGAAATCCCGTTGCCTCCTTACCTGAAACGCGAGGCCGATCCAGCGGACATCGATCGCTATCAAACCGTCTACGCACGACATGACGGCGCGGTCGCGGCGCCGACGGCAGGACTTCATTTCGATGAAGTTATGCTTGCGAATACATCGGCAATGGGCGTGCGGCACACATTTATCACGCTGCATATCGGGGCAGGCACGTTTCAGCCCTTGCGCGGCGAGGATATTGAATCAAATACGCTCCACGCCGAGAGAGTGGTTGTCGGCGATGAGACTTGCAGCGCCGTGAAGCAAACGCGGGAAGATGGCGGACGCGTCATCGCAGTCGGGACGACATCGGTTCGCGCGCTCGAATCGGCTTGCTCGGACTGCACGATCAGGCCCTTTGACGGTGAGACACGACTCTTTATCGTCCCGGGTTACCACTTTCGGTGTGTCGACGCGTTGATCACCAACTTTCACCTGCCACAGTCGTCGTTGCTGATGCTGGTCGCCGCATTTGCAGGAACAGAATGCATACTGGAGTCTTACAGTCACGCAGTAAATCAGAGCTACCGGTTTTTTAGTTATGGTGATGCGATGTTCATCTCGTGAAATTTGAAATATCGACAAGCTGTGGTGCCGCACGTCACGGAACCCTGACATTTCGCCGGGGCAAAGTGCGAACGCCCGCTTTCATGCCGGTCGGGACCTACGGTACTGTCAAGGGGATGACGCCGGAGGAAGTCGCCGCAGGCGGCGCCGACATCATTCTCGGCAACACGTTTCACCTGATGTTGCGCCCGGGTTCCGGCGTGATTCGTCAGCACGGCGGGCTGCACCGATTCATGAACTGGCCCGGCCCGATCCTCACCGACTCCGGCGGCTTCCAGGTCTTTTCCCTGGCGGCGATCAGCAAGCTCAGCGAAGACGGCGTTTTGTTTCAATCACCGGTCGACGGCGACGAAGTGTTTCTCACGCCGGAAAAGTCCGTTGAAATACAGCACGACCTGGACGCCGACGTGACGATGGTGTTCGATGAATGCACGCCGTATCCTGCGTCCGAAAAAGAGGCCCGCGAGTCGATGGAGCTCTCGCTTGGCTGGGCCCGGCGAAGCCGGCGTCGATTCGACGTATTACGGAACGCCGATTGCGCCCGCGGCGAGGCGCTGTTCGGTATCGTGCAGGGGAGCATATATGATGCCCTGCGCGCGGAGTCCCTGGCCGGGCTGACCGATATCGGTTTCGATGGATATGCGATCGGCGGTCTCGCAGTCGGAGAATCGGTAACCGAGCGGCTCGAAGTGCTCGAGACGCTGGTACCGACCATGCCGGGCGGCAGTCCGCGCTACCTGATGGGGGTCGGTACGCCAGTCGATATCGCGGATTGCGTCGTGCACGGCATCGACATGTTCGATTGCGTTATGCCGACACGGCATGCACGCAACGGCCACCTGTTCACATCGCGGGGTGTCGTAAAGATCCGCAATTCGCAGTACAGCGACGATATGGGGCCCCTCGATCCGGACTGTGATTGCTATACCTGCACCCATTTCAGTCTCGCTTACCTGCGCCATCTCGAGAAGTGTGGCGAAATGCTCGGGTCCAGACTTGCCACAATCCACAACCTTTATTATTACCAGCAGGTGATGGCCCGATTGCGGGCGGCCATCGATGCCGGAGACCTCGATGCGACAGTCGCAGATATCAGATCAGCGCATGCAGGCGAATCACCCGATCATACTTGAATACCGCTGTACGACACCTCACATACATGGCTGGTCAAAACAAAGCGCTATGTCATAATAGCGCGCTCAATTTCTGAGGCTCATTTCACGTAATCATGGACTTTTTCATCAGTACCGCCTATGCCCAGGGCGCACAGCAGGGCAGCCCCCTGGGCTTTGTGCTGCCCATGCTGATCATCTTCGCTGCATTTTACTTCCTGCTGATCCGCCCCCAGCAGAAACGGCAAAAGTCTCACAACGAGCTGGTCGCCGCATTATCGACCGGCGATGAGGTCCTGACGGCCGGTGGGATCCTCGGCAAGGTAACGGCGGTGAGCGATCATTATGCGACGCTCAGGATCGCCGACAACGTGGAAATCAAGGTTCAGAAGTCGACCGTGTCAGCTGTCGTGCCGAAGGGCACATTTGACGCAGCCTGATCGCACACTGGACGGCCCACTCAATGAATCGGTATCCGGCGTGGCTAAACTGGCTGGTACTTGTCGTCGTGCTGCTCGGCTCGCTGCTCGCGTTGCCGAATATCTACGGCAGCGTGCCGGCGGTCCAGGTCGCAAGTAGCGATGGAAAACCATTCGGGCAGGCGAAAGTCGCGCAAATAGTCCGCGTGCTTGAAGCGGGCAAACTGCAACCGGAAGCAGCCTATATCCACGACGGCAGGGTGGTCTTGAGATTCTGGTCCGTCGAGGATCAGCTTGCCTCGGGCGACCGACTACGGCAACGATTCGGCCGTAATTCAAGTGTCGCACTGACTCTGGCTCCGAAACTGCCCGCCTGGGTCCGGAATCTCGGATTGAACCCGATGAGCCTGGGCCTCGACTTGCGCGGCGGCGTGTATGTGCTTCTCGAAGTCGATATGAATGCGGCGATCGAGAGGCGCCTCGAATCCTACGAGCAAGACTTCGCCGAACGCCTGCAGGAGGCAGATATTCGTCGGCAGGTCAGGATCGAGGGCCGGGCAATCACAGTACGTGTCAGACGGGATGAAGACTTCGAGAAGGCTCGGGACATAGTCCGCAATACGGACCGGGACCTGTTGATTGTCGACGGCGCCGATGGCAGGTCGTTCATGGTTCGGATGAGCGAGCAACAAATCAAGGCCCGGCAGGATTTTGCGATCGAGCAAAATATGACGACGCTGAGGAATCGCGTCAATCAGCTCGGGGTCGCCGAGCCACTGGTGCAACGGCAGGGTGCCGATCGAATCGTCGTGCAGTTGCCCGGCGTGCAGGATCCAAACGAGCTCAACCGAATCCTGACCGCAACCGCCACACTCGAATTTCGCCTGGTCGACGAAACGGGCGAAAGTCCGGGTTCCCGCCGCTACCCGGGGCGCGGTGATGAGCGCTCCCGGATTCTGAAACGCCAGGTCGTTGCCTCGGGCGACCAGATCATCGATGCCGAGTCCGGTTTCAGCCAGGGTCAACCTGCCGTGTTCATCAAGCTCGATACCCCGGGTGGCGAGCGCATGCTCAAGACGACGATCGAAAATCTCAACAAACCGATGTCAACGGTCTTTATCGAAACGCGTCGCGAGACACACGTCGTCGATGGTGTCCCGGTAGCGCGGGACATCAGAACTGAAGAGATCATCAACACTGCGACGATTCGTGGCACGTTCAAGAATAATTTTCAGATCACGGGACTTACGCCGATGGAAGCGCGCGACCTTGCGCTGCTTTTGCGGGCAGGCGCCCTCGCGGCACCGGTCTATAAGGTAGAAGAGCGAACGATTGGTCCTAGCCTCGGACAGGACAACATCGATCGGGGCTTCAGCGCAGTGCAAATAGGGTTCATTGCCGTGATCATCTTCATGGCGATTTATTATCGCTGGTTCGGCATGATTGCGAACATTGCACTGTTCTCGAATCTTGTTTTCATTATCGCGTTGCTCTCGTTGCTACAGGCGTCACTGACCCTGCCGGGCATCGCCGGCATCGTCCTGACCGTCGGAATGGCGGTCGATGCAAACGTACTGATATTCGAAAGAATTCGCGAGGAACTTTCTGGCGGGAATTCGCCTCAGGCGGCCATACATTCCGGTTACGAGAAAGCGCTCTCGTCGATCGCCGATGCGAATATCACGACACTTATTGCCGCGATCGTGCTCCTCATCTTCGGCACGGGACCGATCCGGGGCTTTGCGGTTACGCTCTCGCTCGGCATCGCTACGTCGATGTTCACGGCCATCGTCGGAACGCGATCCGTTGTTAATCTCGCCTTTGGCGGTCGTCGCATTGCCGACGTACCGGTCTAGAGTCGCATCGATGCGTCTGATCAAAGATAAAACTTCTATCGATTTCCTGAGCCGCAGCCGGCGCCTGGTTACGACAGCATTGTCCATCCTTGCCATCATAGTTTCCGTGGCATCAATTGCGATGAAAGGGCTCGAGTTTGGCATCGACTTTACCGGCGGAGTTCTCCTCGAGGTCGCTTATCCGCAGGCGGCGGACCTTGAGCGAATACGGCGGGTCCTGGGTGACGCGGGATTCACCGACGTGCAGGTGCAACGCTTCGGCACTGAAACGGAGGTGTTGGTCAGGCTCCCGCCGCAACCGGATTCCGATGCCGACGCGATACGCGAGTCCCTGAGCAAGACACTCGCCGCCGATGAACCGGGCGTCGAACTCCGCCGCGTCGAGATTGTCGGCCCGCAAGTCGGCAAGGAACTGCAGGAGCAGGGCGGCCTGGCGACGATATTCGTGCTGCTTCTGATCTTCGCCTACGTGATGTTGCGCTTCCAGTGGAAATTCGCGTCGGGCGCCGTCGCGGCATTGGCGCACGACGTCACATTGACCGTTGGATTCTTTTCGATTTTTGGCTTGCAGTTTGATTTAACAGTCGTAGCCGCCGTGCTTGCGGTCATCGGATACTCTCTCAATGACACCGTTGTGGCATTCGACAGAATCCGCGAGAACTTCGTCAAATTCCGCGGCAGCACCGCCGAAAATTCGATGAACGTCTCGATCAACGAAATGCTGGCACGCACGATCATCACCGGCGCAACGACGCTGGTCGTTCTGTTCGCTCTATTCGCGTTCGGCGGCGAGTCGGTCGCCCCGTTTTCGATCGCCCTGATCGTCGGCGTGATCGTGGGGACGTATTCCTCGATCTATACGGCGAGCGCTACGGCACTTTACCTTGACGTCAGCGCACAAGACCTTCTTCCACCGGTGGAAGACTCCGAGCCCGACGACGACTTGCCATAGCCGACGGTGCCCGGCACCGATTAAATTGACTATTGACTGGTCGGCGCCCAGGAGCTTCAGGCGGATACGCAAAAGTCAAATTAGTCGGTGCCCGGCACCTGACCCGAATTGTTCCTTGATGTGTGGGGCCAGTATTTTTGCAAGTCCGGCGTAAATCTTCGGTGACCCGGTCAGCACATGGCCCGTATCCAGGAAGTCCTCGCTGCCGTCGAGGCCGCTGATGATGCCACCTGCTTCCCGGATGATGAGTGCGCCCGCAGCCAGGTCCCATTTGCTCAGTCCCGTTTCCCAGAAGCCGTCCAGCCTGCCGGCTGCGACGTAGCACAGATCGAGCGCGGCGGCACCTGCCCTACGAACGCCGCTCGTGTGTGCCAGCACAGTTCGCAGCATCTTCAGGTATGGTGACATCGGAATGTTCGAATCGCGGAACGGAAAACCGGTTCCGATCAGGGCACGCGCGAGCGACGTCTGGTTGCTTACACGTATACGCCGGCTGTCGAGCTGGGCTCCCTGACCGCGGGACGCGGTGAAGAGCTCCTGGCGCAATGGATCATAGACCGCCGCGTGTTCGGGGCGATTCTTTCGCAGCAAACCTACGGACACACAGAAAACGGGGAAGCCGTGCAGGAAATTTGTAGTGCCGTCTAACGGATCTATGACCCACACGTAGTCGGAATCACCCTGGCGGCCGCTCTCTTCGGCGAGAATCGCGTGGTCCGGATAGTGTTTGAGGATCGTATCGATAACCGCTTTTTCGGCATTTCGATCCGCCTCGCTGACGAAATCGTTGCGGCCCTTTTGCTCGACTTTGATCTTATCCAGCCTGGGCAGGCTGCGAATGAGCGTGTCGCCGCCACTGTGCGCCGCCATTACGGCAACATTGAGCAGTGCATGCATTGGTCGTTTCCGCCATATTTGAAAAGAACGATTTCCCGCAGGGGGGCGGTAGAATACCAGACCTTATGACGGTTCGAATCATCCTGGTTGGCACGACTCACCCGGGCAACATCGGCGCGGCGGCGCGGGCGATGAAGAACATGGGGCAGAGCGACCTGATGCTGGTAAGCCCCAGGCATTTCCCGCACGAAGATGCGAGGGCGCGTGCCTCCGGTGCCGAGGACATTCTTCACTCCACCCGAGTAGTTGGCAGCCTCGATGAAGCGCTCCGTGATTGCGTTTACGTTGCCGGTGCGAGCGCAAGATCGAGATCGATCGGCTGGCCGAGCATGGCGCCGCGAGAGTGCGCGACGAGATTGCTGCAGGAAAGCCACAACGGCACGGTGGCGACCGTTTTCGGCCCGGAGAAATCGGGCCTGACCAACGAAGACATCGACCGCTGCCACACCTTGCTGACGATCCCGACCGAGCCCGGCTTCAGCTCGTTGAATCTGGCAATGGCAGTTCAGATCATCTGCTACGAGTTGCGTGTCGCGGAGATCGGTCAATCCGCTGACGAATATGTGTCTGGAGCGCCGCTAGCCACGGGCGAGGAGCTCGAACATTTCTACGCACATCTCGAGGAGGTGCTGAGCGATGGCGGGTTTCTGGACCCCGATAATCCGCGTCACCTGATGCGACGACTGCGGCGCCTCTTCGTCCGGGCGCAGCCCGATCAGAACGAGATCAACATCCTTCGCGGCATGCTCTCGGCACTGGATCCGAAAGCACGCGACCGCGTCACAGAATAATGCTGAGCAACAGTACCGAATCCGTCTATCTTGATCATGCTGCGACAACCCCGGTGGATCCGGCGGTGGCGGAGGCGATGTCGGGCTACCTGACGGCAGCCGGCACATTTGCAAACCCGGCATCGAGTCATGTGCCGGGCAGGCGCTCGGCGGCAGCTGTCGAGACGGCACGCGAACAACTTGCCCGTTTGTTGAATGCCGATGCACACGAACTGATCTGGACATCGGGCGCGACCGAATCCGTGAATCTCGGCATTATCGGTGCGGCAAGATATCGGGCGAATCGCGGCAAACACCTGATTACGATGCCGACCGAGCACAAAGCCGTCACGGACGCGTTCCGGGCATTGCAACGGGAGGGATTCGAGGTCACCTACCTGGCGCCGCAGACCGATGGATTGCTGGCGCCGGACGAGCTGGACGCCGCGATTCTGCAGGACACGCAACTCGTGTCGGTCATGCATGTCAACAACGAGACCGGCGTCATCCAGGATATTCGGCGCATCGGTGATTGCTGCCGCCGTCATGACGTGCTGTTTCATGTGGACGCGGCCCAGTCTGTCGGCAAGCTGCCAATTGACCTGTCGAAACTTCCGGTCGACTTGCTGTCACTGACGGCGCACAAGTTTTACGGGCCGAAGGGCATCGGCGCACTTTATGTTGCCGATCGTCCAGCGTGTCACGTCGAGCCACTGCTGCACGGCGGCGGGCAGGAACGGGGAATCAGGCCGGGCACGTTGCCGGTTCACCAGATCGTCGGGCTTGGCGCCGCGACAGCGCTGGCGAAATCCAGGCTGGACGAGGACATCGTACATTTGCGGAAACTCCGTGACCGCATGTGGGCAGGCATCGGCGAGCTCGCCGGCATTCTGCGCAACGGTAGCGAGACACAGTCGTTTCCGGGCATCCTGAACGTCAGCATCGAGGGGATCGAAGGTGAAAGCCTGATGCTTGCGCTCGAGCCGCTGTGCGTCGGCAGCGGTTCCGCCTGCAATTCGACAAGCGGAGAGTCCTCGCACGTGCTTCGGG
>JBHIDG010000011.1:0-19577 GCA_046760025.1 Woeseia sp.
GGCCCGTAAAGTGTGTGATGGAGCGATCATTGCCACCGCCCGATGCCGGCAACCGGCAGGCAGCGCCGAGCGCGGAGGACCTCCCGTCACTGCTGGCGGAATCACGCGATGGCTACCGGCATTTCCAGGTGTCGCATCGCCTCGTGCTCGAGCGGGGCTACGCGTGCACACGCTGCCATTCCGCACAATTACCGTTTTCTCCCCTGAACGATCGAGAAAGCATGCTGGCGCAGACTCGGGTGTGCAGCCACTGTCATTGATGCGGCGGTTGCCCGGTACGCTCTGACAAAGCGCGCCTTGAGCCGGATTGACAGTCATTTACGAACGTGATTTACTGCAAACGTTTGCATGACCGTGGATATTCTCCTGATTGACGGCTTGTCCCATTCGATACCTTGTAAGGGCATGAGCCGTATTCCAGGGCAGCCACCGAGTTATCTTGATTCGGCGGATTCGGTTGCGGGCTTGGCGATAGCAACGCTGGTTCTGATTTTGCATGCCGCTGTCGCAGGCGAGGGAGCCGCAGCAGCTGTGTCGGAGCTCGAGCCTGGTACAAGCCAGACTGCGCAGGGGCTCGATGGAGATCAGGACAGATCACCGGACGGCTCATCGACGGTCGTGTACGATCAGATCTACTTTCGGCGCTACAATGTCACCACGGTGTCAGACATGCTGCGCCGGGTCCCCGGCATCGGCAGCATCGTTGACAGCGTTATCAATCCCGTTAACAACCAACCGGCTGTACGCGGGTTCGGCTCGAGTGGCGATCAGATCCTGATCAACAACAAGCGGATTGCCGGCAAGGCCAACGAGATTTCGGCAACGCTGGAGCGCATTCAGGCGACTCAGGTGAGCCGCATCGAACTGATTCGTGGCACCAGTGCCGAGGTCGATGTGCGCAGCGAAGGGACCATCGTCAATATCATTATCGACACGTCAGGCGAAACACAGGGCGAGGGTTCATGGCAGATCTCCAGCCGCATCAGCGATTCCGGCAAGTCCATGCCGGGCGGCAATCTGTCTTACGGCGGGCGTCATGGACGATTACAGTATCTGACGAGTCTGACGAGCAAACCGGAATTCGAGCTTCAGACCCGCGACGAGCAATTCCTGTCACCGATCGGAGAGCTCACCGAGCAACGGTTCGAGACGGAGAAAAAACCGCAGGAACGACCCTACACGGCGACCGGAAATCTCATTTACCAGTTCAAGAACGGAGATGAGCTGCGGCTGAACGGGCTCGTTTCGATCGCCGACAGGCTCAATGAAGAAATTACGGACCGTTTGCCGGTCGACACGTCCGGCGTGCCTGCATTTCTTATGACCGAGCTACGGAGCGACCGGACCGAGATCCTTACCTCGGAGATCGGCGCCGATTACGGGAAGCGATTGGGCGAGACCGGCGTGTTTCAGACCCTGCTCATCTACTCCCTCGAAGAAAAGACGGCGGAGGAAGACCTCCGCAGCATCACGACCGATACCGTGACGGTCGAGAACCTGGAACTGGCGGACACCGTCGATACGGAAGCCATCGTCCGAATTGCCTACAGTTGGGATATCACTGACAAGCAGAATCTCGAGATTGGCGCGGAAGCAGCGGCGAACAGCCTCGATACGGATCTTCAGATCTTCGAAGACCGCAACGGCGAGTTGGTGGCGCTGGATTTTTTCAATCCCGATTCCGTGGTCGAAGAGCTGCGCTACGAACTATTTGCAACCGATCGTTGGAAGCTCGGCGATCGGACCTCGCTCGAACTCGCACTCAATGCCGAGTTTTCCCGCCTGACACAGCGGGGCAGCGAGATCGACAACGATCGCAGCTTCTCTTTCCTCAAGCCGCGCCTGGATTTTCGTTTTGACATGACACCGAACAGTCAATTACGGCTCAAGGCCGAGCGCACGGTCAGGCAACTCAATTTTGCGGACTTCGTTGCTGCATTCGACTTTCAGGACGACGAAGTCGATTTTGGCAATCCGACCCTGAGTCCGGAGAATGCGTGGGAATATGAAATACGTTATGAACACCGCCTGGCCAACGACAACGGCGTGGTCGAAGTCCGGGGATTCTTGAACGACATCGACGATCATATCGACAAAGGGCCGATCGACATCGATGGCGACGGCCTTGCCGATACCGATGACGCCGGGCTGCTCAGATCGGCACGGGCCAATATCGGCGAAGCCCGGCTTTATGGTGCGGAGTTCAAGTCGAGCTTGCGCATGAGCTGGATCGGGCTGCCCGATGCGATCATCAACGCGGGCCTGTTACTACAGGAATCGGAAACCACGGATCCCTTCACCGGTGAGAAGCGAGAGATGTTTCGCACCCGTGGCACGAACTGGAGTGTGGGTTTTCGCCATGATGTTTCGCGAACAGGTCTGTCTTACGGGCTGGACCTCAACAGGCTCGTCGGAGTGAGCCGGACAGATGATGTCCGCGACCGCTGGCGCTTCGAAGACGACATCAAGATGACGGCCTTCCTCGAGACCAGAATACTCGGCAGCATGACCTTGCGGTTCGACGGCCAACGCCTGCTGGAAGACCAGGCCTGGCGTACCCGGACGCTCTATGTGAGCAACGTTGCCGATGGCGCGCTGAAGCGTCTGGAAACATTCGACCGGGTTTCGGATCGCCTATATACCGTGTCATTGCGGGGCACGTTCTAGCGTATGACGCTCATCTGAGCTGAACCGAGGAGAGAGCAATCATGATTATTTCGCGAACGAACTTCCTGGCAAATCTTGGTATCGGAGTGGCCGTAGTCGTGGCGGGATTCTTGCCGGGTGTCGCCGCTGCGGATAATCCACTGTCCAAGCCTGAATACGGCGTGATCCTGGAAGAGGATGTGGCGATTCCGGTGCGCGATGGCACGGTGTTGAGGGCGGACGTCTACCGGCCCGACATTTCGGGCGCCGACAACGCCGGCATCAAGTTTCCGGTGCTCATGAGTCTGAGCGCGTATCAGAAGAATCTCGACCGGATTCTGCCGCATATCAGGCCATTCACCCATGTCGAGAGGCCGGAGCCCGACTGGTGGGTGGCGCGCGGCTACGTGTTGGTCTTCATCGATACCCGCGGGACCGGTAAGTCTCCCGGAAAGGCCGCTATCTGGTCGATGCAGGAGACGCGTGACTATTACGACGCAATCGAATGGGCAGCCGAACAGGACTGGAGCAATGGCAAGATCGGGCTTGCCGGCGTCTCCTATTACGCCATTACACAGTGGAATGTGGCCAGCCTGCGGCCGCCTTCACTGATCACCATCGTGCCGTGGGAAGGCTGGGCTGACCTCTACCGCGATTCGGTATTTCACGGCGGCGTCCTTAACCAGAGTTTTTACGGCCGCTGGTGGATCGACGTGGTCGGCAAGCAGCTGCTGGAATTCACGCGCGCGTACAACTCTGCGGCGTTCGACGAGAACCTCATGTGGAATTTCATGACCCACCATACCGACGGTCCCTGGTGGGACGAGGTCAAATCCCGTGCGCAGTTCGATCAGATCACCGTGCCGTTCTACAGTTCGGGAAACTGGGGCGGCTGGAACCACCATCTGCGCGGTAATATAGAAGCCTATGTACGTTCGGCTTCCGAGCACAAGAGGCTACAGGTGCATATCGGTGGGCATACCGATGCTTTCTATTCTGAGGAAGGCAAGGTGGAGATGCTGCGCTGGTATGATTACTGGCTGAAAGGCAAAGACACCGGCATCATGGATGAGCCGCCGGTGAAGCTGTGCATTCGCGTGAGCGTCGACGAATGCAGCTGGCGGTTCGAGAACGAATGGCCGCTGGCGCGCACCCGCTACACCAAATACTATTTGAGTACGCAAGCTGCGGGCGCTGTCGGGGATGCAATGCACGACCTGCGTCTGACCCAGGCACCACCGACGGACGGCGGTGAGATCACCTTTCCCTCGGGTCCCGAGGCCTATGCACGCGGACGCCGTGGTCAGCCGACGGTGACCTTCGTGACCGAGCCGCTGGCGGAGGACGTCGAGATCACCGGTCATATCAATCTGGTAATGTGGGTTTCCTCGGAGACCGATGATATGGACGTGTTCGGTTACTTGCGCAACATGGCGCCGGACGGCAGCGTAGAGACGGCCACTCGGGGGATACTGAAAGTCTCGCATAGGAAACTCGACCCGGAGCTATCCACTCCGTACCGGCCCTACCACCCGCACGACGAGGAGCAGAAACTCGAGCCAGGTGAAATCGTGCCTATCGAAGTCGAAATCTGGCCCACCAGCATGGTATTCGGGAAAGGTCATCGCATTAGACTCGATGTTCAGCCGCACGACGGCGAGCACTATTTTGCCGCGTACAAGTTGAAGAACAACAGTATTTATACCGGCGGCAAGCGTGCCTCGTACGTTCTGCTGCCGGTTATTCCGCAGCAGGACTGACACAATCACAATGGAAATGCAGACAACCGGGAACATAATATGAACGACAAAACAGACAAAGGACATTCCGACGCGAGTCGACGTGATTTCATCAAAGGTGCACTCGCTACAGGGGCAGGCATCACCTTTGTAGGTTGCTCGGCAGTGAACCCACCGGCCGAATCCACGGAAGCGCCCAGGGACCCCGATACGCTGGAGAGTAATTTTCCGCGCCCCGTCGTCGTCAACGGCAAGCGCATGCGCGTCGTCGATATTCACTGCCACTCCGAGGTTTCTGATGTGTGGCCGCTCATCGAGGGCCACGAAGCACTCGGAGGAGAGAACCCGTACGGGCCGAATCCGCTTACCCGGGCGAAGGACGTTTCCGTGCGCCTCGCCGATATGGACGCGACCGGCATCGACATACAGGCGATCAGCATCAGTGTCGGTCAGTATTTTCACTGGGCGGAACGCGACCTGGCCGAGAAGATAATACAGGTGCAAAACGAGAAACTCGCCGAAGTCAGCGCGGCGTATCCGGATCGCTTTGTGCCGATCGGGTCGGTGGCGCTGCAACACCCCGATCTGGCTGCATTGCAGCTCGAGTATGCCGTAAAAGAGCTGGGACACCGCGGTGTGATGATCACCGGGAGCGTCGACGGGGAAGAACTGGCCAATCCCCGGTTCAACCCGTTCTGGGGCAAGGCCGAGGAACTCGATGTGCTGGTATTCATACACCCGCGGGGGTTCCGGCAGGGCGCTTCGAGGCTCCAGGGTCACGGCCGTCTCGGTAACATCATAGGGAATCCGCTCGAGACCACCGTTGCGCTCTCGCATCTTATCTTCGAAGGTACGCTGGATCGCTACCCCGGCCTGAAAATAGTCGCTGCGCATGGGGGCGGCTACCTGCCGTCCTATGTGGGTCGATCCGATCATTGCCATACCAGCAATGACCGCGGCTGCCGGGGTGAAGAGCAGAAGAAGCCCAGTGATTATCTCAAGCAGATTTACTTCGATTCACTGGTCTATCGCACCAAGAATCTGGAGCACCTGATCGATGAAGCAGGTGTCGGACAAATCGTACTCGGCACCGATTACCCCTACGGGATGGAAAACCGCAATGCAGTCGCGCACATTTTGAGTGTTCCCGGCCTTACCGAGGAACAAAGAGAAGCCGTGCTGGGCAGAACACTCGCAAGGCTACTCAAGCTGGACACGTGAAAAGGGCGTCGCAGATGGCGATGCCCCAATTGTAGGGCGTGGACGAAATGAATTGTGTTGTGACGGAGGATGTCTCCGACTGGTCGCGAAGCACGATGTGCCCATTTGCTCAAAGTTGCCGGGCTACCCATTGTGTCCCCGGTTCAGTCCATCCAGGCTCCATTCGCTGACCGGACTTGCGCCGAAGTCGGGCTTGCCCAGTGCGGGATGCGAGAGCAGGTAGATGCCCGAGTCGGCCATTGCCCAGATCAGCCGGCGGTCCCACTCCACCATCAGCCCGTCTCCAATCCGGTTGAAACTGCCAGGACGATCCAGAGCGCCGCCGCTCGGCGGTATGAAATAACCGTCCATCTTTGGCGCTGAAGGATCCGAGAAATCCATGAACTGAAAACCGGCATTGAAGGCGGCATAGCCGATGAAGGATCCGTGGCGCTTGCCGGGCGCCTTTAGATGCGGCGGATTATGCGTGCCGTATCGGCCGCGCTTGTCGCAAAAATCATCATAAGGCGCCTTTTCCGGCGGAATCCATCGGCCGAATTGGGCAATAGGCCGGGGATTTTTGATATCACTGACGTCGAGCACGTAGTTGTCGTGAAAAGGCTCATTACAGTCGGGATTCAGAGTTTCAGCCGTGCCGATCACGATTCCACGATCCAGCCAGCTGACATCTGCGGTGTGGAACGGAATCGCGCCCGGCAGGTACTCGGGCCGCCACCGGCTGATCAGTCTCGGTTCGGCCGGATTGGATACGTCGTGTACCGTGATGCCGAAGGAACCGTAGGAACAATAGGCGTACTTGCCCCCGTCTTCGACCCTTTTGGGGACATAAAAGGCGCCGTGTGCTGCCGTAAACGAGGACCGATCACCAAACTCGCGCCACTTGCGGTAGGCGCGCATTTCGCCGGCGCGCTGTCCCGGGAACCACCAGTTCGAGACGAATGTCGGCTTTTCCGGATCCGTCAGGTCCACGACTTGCAGGCAGTTCGTGTACAGCCGAACCGGACTTTCCATGTGGATGAAGCTGTCGTCGGGCGAGGCGTCGAGGTAAGCGTAGCGGCCGCCATCATAGTAGTTGCGATGCGTGCCGCCACCGGTCTGAACGTCCCGCGTGGGATCGCCCAGGTCGCAACTCCACATGGACAGGAGCCGGATTTCTTCCGGATTGCTGGCGTCGTATATACGCACGCCGCGGAGGCCGGCATGGTACCTCGCATTGTCGATCAGACGCGGGTCGCCGTATTTGCCGTCGGGCGCCTCCGGGGTCGCTGAGGTGGGTCGCGGCGATGCACCGATCATCAGAATCCACTTCTTTATCGTGCGGTTATACGCCAGTTGTAGCTGCGAGCCTGACCAGGCGCCTTCGTTGATCAACTCCGGATGCAGCGCATCACTGACGTCCCAGACCCTGCCGCTATTGAAAAGCAGGCGCCGCTTACCGATAGCCATCATCTGTGATTTACCGCCGAGGCCCCACTCGGTCTCCAGGTGCAGGTGCACTTCGCAGTTGTCGATGTAGCTCGCCGGATCGAGGTAGTCCAGGCTGCCCTCGTGGGGGTGCGGATGATTGTTCGCAGATGCCAGGCGGGTTAGTGGCCCTCCAATTCCCATGCCGCTCAACACTGCTGCTCCACCACTCAGTAGTTCACGACGCGACAGTTTGCTCATTTTTCTTCTCCCTGTTCAGTCCTTCATGTCTCAGTGCACCTCCCACCTGACTGAGGTCGCACGCCTGATTGTCCGGAGACGAGAGTTACTCCTTCTGAATTGTGGGTGCAGCCGTCGACGCGCGCACAATCAACTCCGGCAGCAAGTTCACGGTTCTTACCGGCGACTCCGGGTTGCGCATTATTTCCAGCAGCAGCTCGGCAGCTTGAAATCCGATCTCGTCGTGTGGGATATGCAGCGATGTCAGCGGCGGTGACAGCCGGTCCATGAACGGCATGTCATTGAACCCAGTCACCGAAATATCGGCCGGGCACTCGAGACCGAACTCCAGCAGTGCGTCATAGCAACCCAAAGCGAGCAGGTCGTTGGCTGCCACGACGGCGGTAAAATTTCGACCTTGCCTGAGAATAGACAGGAAGCCCCTGTAGCCTTCGGCCTCAGTAAATGCGTTACAGTTAAGGATCAAGTCAGCATGCGACTTGAATCGCTTGGTGCGCCAAAGTGCCTTGAATGCAAGATACCGATCATGTCCGGTAGTGGTATCCTGCGGCCCGCCGATATACGCGATCGACTGGTGCCCCAATTCCACGAGATGAGAAACCGCCAGTTCGATGCCATGCGCGTCATCGTTTATCACAGCGGTCACCGAATGTGCGTCAATGGTTCGGTTGACCAGCACCAGCGGGATGTGCTCTTCGACACAGTTGCTCACCACGGAATCCAGCCTGTGTGCTGTGGCCATAATGAGTCCATCCACATTGCGGGATTTCAGTGACTCAACCAAAGCGTTCTCGTTTTTCTGATTGTTATCGGAATCTGCCAGTATGGCGATATATCCCTGTTCAGCCAGCGTCCGCTCGATACGCCGGATAATCGGAGGAAACATCGGATTGGTCAGGTCGGGTATGAGTACGCCAACCGTATGTGTCCGTCCGGTCCGGAGTCCGTACGCCAGCGTGCTGCGCGCGTACCCCATTTCGTTGGCAATTCGACTGACACGATCGGCAACAGCTTCCGAGACCATCGACCGGGTTTCCGGGTTGAGCACCCGGGAGACCGTGGATGGGTGAACGTTCGCCCTGGCGGCGACGTCCTTGATATTGACGCTGCGTTTCGCCACTACGTGTTAGGTGAAATTAACCCGGCCCTGCTGGTCAAGGCCTTGCTTGAAATTGGCCTGAATCTACACGTCACGTGTCTCATCTTCAATGTACAGGCACAGTTGATACTGACACTGATCACAGGATATCGCGTACCAGCTTGATTTCCATCGCCACGAACAGTGCCAGAAGGATGCGATGAAAAGTCTGTTCGGTGATTCTGTGTGCCAAACGGATTCCCAGGTAAGTAAAAAGGAGTGTTGGCACCACGATGATCAGCCCGACCATTAATCTTTCGGCTGTCAGCAGATCCATTTTGCTCATAGCGGCGATCTGAGCGCCGGCAAACAACAAGAATGTGGACGCGGTGGCGAATGCGTATGCTTCCCGGACCAGCCCGTTGGCGTGGAAATAGGGTGCCACGATAGGCGCAGAAATCCCGCTGGCACCCTGAATGGTTCCCGCGGCCATACCCAGGATCGGGCCAAGCCCGCCGCGGCCGCTGAAATACCGGTCATACGATCGCACGGAGAAGTACTGCACCAGGTACACACCGAGCCAGATGGCAAGCGTCAGTTTCAGCCAGCGATCACCAAGAATGGATAACAGCCAGGTGCCGAACACGCCGCCTGTCAGGCCGAGCAGCAGGAATCCGCTATGCTGGCGCAGCACCGCCCATTTTCTGTGCGTCACGACCAGCCAGCCGTTCGCCGCAATGCCAGGCAGGACCATCAGGACCACCGCTTCCTCGACACTCGTGAATGACGCCAGCACGGGCACGGCCAGGATCGGTAGCCCGACGCCGGTCATGCCTTTGGCAATGCCGCCAATGCCGATAGCGAGCAGGGCCGGGGCCAGCAGCCCCCAGCTGGACAGGCTCAGGTCCACTCAACTGCTTTTTCGCACGCAACATCCAGGGCCTGAATGCGGTGACTTACTTTTCGCATCACGCTGCCGGCGCGTCGGATTCGGGCCCACCCTGACTTGCTTATACATAGCGAATATCTATAATTAAGTGCAATCGTTTGCATACAAGACATACTACCGCGAATAACAGGCAGATAACAAATGACGATTGAGCAAGACCCAAGCCTCCACAAGCTTGGCTGGATTGGCGCCGGACGCATGGGCTTTGCCATGGCGAAACGTCTGCTGCAAGCCGGCTGTGACGTCAGCGTCTACAACCGCACACGCGCCAAGGCGGAGCCGCTGGAATCCTATGGGGCCCGTATCGTTGACACACCTGCCGAGCTCGCCGACCGGGACATCGTTTTCACCATGGTCTCCGGGCCGGCCGATCTGATCAGCGTCGTCTGCGGCGATCATGGGGTGTTGAGCGGAGCGGCGGTACCGAAACTGCTGATCGATTGCTCCAGTGTTTCTGAGGAAGGTTCGCAGCAGGTCAGGCAAGCTCTGCAGGATCGAAGTTGTGACATGCTGTCGGCGCCGGTGAGCGGAAACGCGAAGGTCATCGAGGCCGGCCGCCTGACTATCGTGGTGTCTGGTCCGAATTCTGCATTCACGATGGCCCGGCCATACCTGGCAGCGATTGGCCGAGGTGTGACTTACGTAGGTGAGGGCGAACTGGCTCGAATGGTCAAGATCTGTCACAACGTATTGCTGGGCGTGGTAACGCAGAGCCTGGCAGAAATCGCAGTGCTGGCCGAAAAAGGTGGCGTACCCCGTCATGCCTTGCTGGACTTCATCAACAAGAGCGTCATGGGATCGATGTTCACGCGCTACAAATCGCCGGCATTCGTGAATCTCGACTGGACGCCGACTTTTACTGCACCATTGTTACGCAAGGATATGGAACTCGGATTGTCCGCCGGACAGAAGCTCGGGGTACCCTTGCCCGTTGCTGCTGCTACGCGTGATCTGGTACAGCGAGCGATCGACGCAGGGCATACGGATTGTGATTTCGGCATCCTGCTGGAATTACAGGCGGACGCTGCAGGGATGCAATTGAGCTCTGAAAACATCGAAATTGATGACGGACTGAGCTAGACAGCGGCTACGGCTGTCGTGCCCGCGGGTATACGGTCGGAAGATTGCGGTGGCATTGCCGGGCGGCTCATTGAAAATTCCCTGCGGTAGCGGTTCAGAATAAATCGTTGGCCGGGCGAGCAGAAGCGTGACAGCAAGAGGCCGGTCGAAGTTCAGAATAGCCATGGTCGCGTTGAAATCTGGCGGTGCGATCACGAACTGGAGCACAGAAATGTCCACAACGACGAGATTCTCAAGATGCCTGTCAATTATTCCGTCGAGCCGGCGACAGCGGGAATCGACCTGCCGAATAGCACATTCGATCGGCGCCGTCATCGCAATGGCCATTGCGTGGCTGTCGATCGCCGAACCGTCGCCGGCCTGGGCACAGTCCGGCGCAATGAGCAAAGACATGCGCCTCGTGGGCAGCCATCCACTGCAGGCCCGCTCCGCTTACCAGGTTCACCCACATCGCTACCCCGGTGGGCGTTACATTCTCTTTGTCGGCCATCACGGCGGCCAGATGCCGAACCCGCAGACCGGTGAGCCCGAGGAGAACGGCACCTCCATCGTGGATGTGACCGATCCCGCCAATCCCGTCTATTTGAAACACGTCCCGGGCGTCGGGGGCGCACAGATGGCGCAGGCCTGCGATGGCGCCGACTTACCTCGCGGTAATCCGGAGAAGATCTATTTGCTGCGGACCAATGGCAATCTCGAGCATCAGGTCTGGGATGTCACCGATCCCGCCAAACCTGTGTTGCTGTCTACGCCGCAGACGGGGCTCGATGCTACCCACCGGAACTGGTGGCAGTGTGACACCGGCATAGCCTACCTGGTGTCGGATCTCCGTCCATTCGGATGGTCGACGTTCAGAGGCCTGCAGGTCTTCGACCTGAGCGATCCCTCGAGCCCGAAGTTGATCCGCAACTTCGGGCTGCCGAGCATGGCGCCCGGCGGTCAGGGAGACGAATACACACCCAACGGCATCCATGAGGCGACGGTCTCAGAAGATGGCGGCAAGGTCTACCTGGCCTATGGAACCGGGGCCAAAGGTGTGATCCAGATTCTCGACAACGAGAAGCTGCTCAACGGCGATACCTCACTGGGGGACCCGTATGCGGCAACTTTCTCGAATCTGGTCTATCCGGAGCTCGGGCGCCTGGTTATGCCGGAGCATTGGGGTGCGCATACTGTCTTTTCACTCGGCCGCATCCCGGTTGCCTACGATCGACATTTCGAGATCGGTGCCAGCCGGGACATCATCGTCGTGGCGTCCGAGTCGCGCGCGAACGAATGCCGCGAGGCCCATCATGGTGTCTCTATTGTAGACTTCACCGACGGAGTGCATCCTTATCCCATCGCGACCTACCGCGTTAGTGATGAGTCGATCGACTTTTGCCAACGCGGTGGCCGTTTCGGTGCGCATAACGTCAGCCCGACCTATTACGAGCCCTTCTACCCCGGCTTCATCGTGGTCGCCTATTTCAACGCCGGCGTACGGGTAGTTGATGTGAGGGACCCGTTTCATCCCAGGGAGATCGCCTTTTACATTCCCGCGACAACCGAGAACACGGCACCGCGCTGCGTGACCGTGGAAGCTAACGAACGGTGCAAGACGGCGATCCAGACAAATATCGTCGAGACCGACGACCGTGGGCTGATCTACCTCTCTGACCGGGCCAATACGGGCGTGCACATAGTCGAATTGACCGGAGCAGCCGAGGCCCTGGTCGAAGGGGAGAAGCACGATTACCGGGATGCGGGTCCTGTCGAATTTCTGATAATCAGGCGCGGTTGCATGCGCAGGACGACGGGGTCATTGCTGTCGCCGGCAACCATGCCGAGCAGCACTTTTGTTGCCTGCGACCCCATTTCATATTTCGGTATCTGAACCGTCGTGAGGCCTGGATTCATGCGGCTGAGGAAAGGATTGTCATTGCTGCCGACCAGGGAAATATTATGCGGAACCAGCAGGCCCATCTCGCTCATCGCGTCCATGCAACCGAGAGCAATCAAGTCGGTGCCCGCAACGACCGCGGTAAAACTGTTATCCCGTGCCAGCAGTTTCTTGAATGCGCGATACCCTTCTTCCACCGTGTACTTGTCGGTCGTTTCGATCAGATTGCCGTCCAGGCCATGCAGGCGCATGTAATTTCTGAAAGTTTTGGCGCGCTCGTAACCGGTAGAGGTGTACTGCGGCCCCGCGATATGTGCAATCCGTTTATGTTGCAAACCGAACAGATGATCGAGCGTGGCGCGCACTCCGAAGTCTTCATCAATAATGACCGCATTCACCCCTTCCCGATCCACGGTTCTGTTGACCAGAACGAATGGAATGTCGTCATCGATACACTCGTCAACCAACGGGTCTTCTAGACGCGCCGTCGCCACAATGATGCCCTCGATTGAGCGGCTCTGCATCATCCGGAGCGCGTCGCGTTCCTTTTGCTCCTCGTCATCGGTATTGGCCGTAATCACCGTGTAGCCAACGGCTTCCGCCGTGTCCTGGATGCCACGAATGATGGGAGGGAACACCGGGTTCATCAGATCCGGTATCAGTACACCGACAGCGAAAGAGCGGTTCTGTTTCAGCGAGGACGCAACGATATTCGGGTAGTAACCGAGCTTTTCGGCGGCTCTCTCGATCTTCCTGACGACCGATGGCGATATTTTGCTCTTCTTGTCAGGGTTCAGTGCCCGGGACACCGTCGAGTGATGCACGCCGACCAGCGTCGCAACATCGCGGATCGTGACTTTTCTCTTTCTCTTGTTCTTCACTCAACCCTCACGTCGCCATATCGCTCAGACAACAACGAACCAAAATAAAAGGTCTTTTCGAGGGCCGGGCGTCTTTGAAATTCCTCGAACCAGGCGGACACGGCGGCATGTCCGTCCCATAAGTGCGACAACCCAATATCGTACATGCGCATATAAACCGGAATGATGCAGATATCGGCAAGGCTGTACTCGCCCAGCAACCAGGGGCCCTTGCCCTCCAGGGCATCCTGCATGCGGTCGACCGTCAGTTGCAGTCGGCCTTCCGCCCGTCGCATTTCCTCCTCGCTGTAACCAGTCCTTCCCATTTTCAGAAAAAAATCCTTGCGCAGCGGTTTTGATTCGCCGAACGCGATGAATTCCTCTTCGGTCATGTTTTGAAAATGCCTCAAAAATACGTTGTTGTAGGAGGGAACCCTGATTGCCGGAGTCGGCACTTCTTCGAAGAAACGCAACCATTCGCGCATGTGGGCTCGCTCAACGGGGATGTCCGGCGACAGCGGGTTCTGCGGAAATACCTCGTCCAGATA
The DNA here is from genome assembly GCA_046760025.1 of Woeseia sp. Classification (GTDB taxonomy): domain Bacteria; phylum Pseudomonadota; class Gammaproteobacteria; order Steroidobacterales; family Woeseiaceae; genus JACZWL01. The sequence continues at coordinate 13,666 of JBHIDG010000011.1, forward strand.
TTCCATGATGACCGACGAGTCAATGATTATTTCGCCATCGTGAACCAGCGACGGCACCACGCCATTGGGATTTATTTTCTTGTACTCGGCGGTGAGCTGATCGCCCTTGAACAGATCCAGCAGATTCTCGCTGAACTCAAGTTCCTTTTCCCACAGACAGATTCGGACTTTCTGGCTGCAGGTTGACTGCGGTGCATTATATAAGACCAGTGTCACGGTTACTCTCCAATTGTTCCGGGACTGTTAGCTGTTGTGCCGCGACCTGCGAGACTCACGTTATTGCAGCAACAAATCGGGAATGACCAGCGAGATCCACGGCACGAAAGTAATAAGCATCAGTACGACCAGTAGTACGCCGAGCCACGGCAAGGAGGCTCTAATGGTTCCTTCGAGCGACATCTTCGCCACGCCGGCAGTTACGAACAGATTGAGCCCGACCGGCGGCGTGACAAGTCCGATCTGCATATTGACGACCATCAGCACACCCAGGTGGATCGGATCGATGCCCATCTCCATCGCGATCGGGAACACTATCGGTGTCAGGATAAGGACGACAGACGTCGGCTCCATGAAATTTCCGGCGACCAACAGCAATACATTCAATACGAGCAGAAAGCCCCAGACAGGCAAACCCATGTTGACCATGATCTCCGATGCCGTATGCGGTATCTGCTCTGTCGTCAGGACAAACGCAAACATGGAAGCGTTGGCAATGATGAACATCAGCATTACGGTGATCTTGCTGGCCTCGATCAACACTCCGGGCACATGCCTGAGCGTGATATCTTTGTAAACGAAGACCGCGATGAAAAACGCATACACCGCCGATACGGCTGCGGCCTCGGTCGGCGTGAATATGCCGGCGTAGATTCCGCCCAGGATGATCACCACGAGCATCAATCCCCAGAGCGCCTCACGAAACGTCTTTATGATAACCTTGAAATCTACTCGCTCCTGACGCGGCATGTCCTGCTTACGGGCAATAACCATGACCGTGCCCATCAATGCGAATGTCAGGACGATGCCAGGGAGGATTCCGGCGATGAACAACTTACCTATGGACGATTCGGTGATCGCTCCGTAGACGACCATGACGAGGGACGGCGGTATGAGAATGCCCAGCGTTCCCGCATTACACATGACACCGGCCGCGAAGCTTCGCGTGTAGCCGGAGGCTACCATCCCGCCAATCATCACGCTTCCGACCGCAACAACCGTGGCGGGCGCCGAGCCCGATACCGCGGCAAAAAAAGCGCAGGCCAGCAATGCGGCCATCGCGAGACCGCCGCGGTAATGCCCGACGAGCGCATTCGCAAAGTCGATCATCCGGCGCGCGACACCGCCCGTCGTCATAAACGCGCCGGCGAGCACAAAAAACGGTACCGCGAGAAGCGGATACACCTGCATGGTGTGAAAGAACTTTTGGCTCGACGACAGAAGCGACTGATCGGCGAAAATCAAGAGCGTCAGGATGCTGGCAAAACCAAGTGAAATGGCCACGGGCACGCCGATGAAGAGCAGCAGGAAAAGCAGGCCGAGGAGAAACAGGGCTATCACAGCTCGTCCCCTTTGTCCCTGGCATCGTCATCCATCATCAGGGCCGGGGTATCGTACTCTCCGTGCTCGGCGAATTCCATATCGGCATCCTTGCCTTTGAGCACATGCCAGCCTGCTTCCAGGAACCGAAAAGCAAGCAATACAAACCCCACCGGCATCGTCGCCGTCAGCAGCCATTTCGGTGCCGGCACGTCCCGCGCCAGGTTACCCAGAACAAACAGGCGCTGGACAAAAACGCTCGAGCCGTAAAGCATCAGTATTGCGTAAACGAGACAACAGGCCACCGCAAACAGCGCAACATAGTGTCGGGCTTTCCCGGGTAGATTTTTCGTCAGTAAATCTACGGCGATATGTGATTTGGTCCGAACGCCGTAGGACATTCCGATTAGCACCAGCGCGCCAAATGAATAGGTAGTAGCCTCGAGCGACCAGACCAGCCCGGTGTTGAATACATACCGTAAGACGACCTGGACGAATGTCAGGACGGTCATCAAGGCCAGTAATGCGGCCATGATGCCTTCCTCAAGGCGATTGACCACGACCCTCACGCGGCCGCCCGCAGCGTTACTCATTACTTGGCAGCATCAAGCGCAGCACGGATGAGATCCGCGCCAATGTTTTCCTCGAACTTCTGCCACACGGGCCGCATCCTGGTTTGCCATTGCGCTAATTCTTCATCGCTCAATGTGACGATTTTCGTGCTGCCTGAGGCAATGATTTTCTCGAGAGCCTCCTGATTGATCTGTGCGGATCGGGCGTTCGCCCAAGTGGATACCTCGTCGATGATGGACTCGAGCTCACCTCGAATGTCGCCTGGCAGCGAATCCCAGAAGTCCGGGTTTACGGCCACGAGATAGCCGAGGTAGCCGTGATTCGTCTCGGTCAGGTAATCCTGCACCTCGTAGAACTTGGACGAATAAATGTTCGACCATGTATTTTCCTGTGCATCAACGGCGCCGGTCTGCAAGGCTTGATATACCTCGCCGAACGCCATCTTCTGCGGATTCCCGCCGATGTGCAGAATCTGTTCCTGTAGCACATCGGACTCCATGATTCTGAACTTGAGGCCGTTGGCGGCGTCGGGCGTATTCATCGGCACCGGACCGCCAAACTGTTTCATGCCGTTATGCCAGAACGACATCCCCTTGAGGCCCTTGTCCGTGAGCGTACTGAGCAGCATCTGGCCCTGATCGCTTGCCTGAAATCGCTCCACGGCGTCGAGGTCCCGAAACAGGAACGGCAGATCGAACACCTGAAACCTGTGCGTCAAACGATCGAGTTTGGACAGAGAAATGGCGATCATCTGGATCTCGCCAAATGCCAGCGCATCCAGGGAATCGTCATCACTCATGAGTTGGCCGGACGGATAGACTTCTACAGTGACACGAGCGGCCAGCCGCTCGTCGACCAGCTGCTTGAATCGTGCCGCTGCCCGACCTTTCGGCGTCGCTGGTGCGGTGACATGCGGAAACTTGATCAGAATAGGTTCGTCACCCGAGTCACTGCTACAGGCTGCAGCGAGCATCGCCAGATAAACCGCGACCATACACGCGGCGATCGACCGATAGGTGGTAATGCTTGGGTTCCTGCTGATGATCATATCGACCCCTTTTCTGTGGCCCTGTCGCTTGCGTCACTCATTGAGCCGCCGGACCGGTCATTCTTTGCGGCTGCTCGATATATTTCTTGAGAGCCCGCAAGAATTCTGCGCCGACGGCACCATCGACTGCCCGGTGATCGACCGACAACGTACAGGTCATCACGGTAGCCACACCGACGGCACCGTCCTTGGCCACCGGTCGCTGTTCGCCCGCACCGACCGCAAGAACGCATGACTGCGGTGGATTGATGATTGCCGCAAAGTCTCGAATACCGTACATGCCGAGATTCGATATCGTGAATCCGCCGCCTTTGTATTCCTCGGGCTTGAGTCTGCGTTCCTTTGCCCGCGCCGCGAGCTGCTTCACCTCGCTCGATATGGCGGCAAGATCTTTCAGGTCTGCCTGACGAATGACGGGTGTTATCAATCCGTTAGGTGTTGCCACCGCGATAGCGACGTTTACATCATTGAATTGCAGAATGGCGTTTTCAGTCCAGCTCGAATTCGCAGCAGGCACATCTTTCAGCGCCAAAGCACAGGCTTTGATAATGAAATCATTGACAGAAAGAGATTGTCCCTCCGCTGCGGCGGCGTTGTAGTCAGTGCGTGCACTCAACAAAGCGTCCAGCTCGCAATCGACCGTGAGATAAAAGTGCGGTATCTCGCGTTTCGCCTCACCCAAACGCTTTGCAATGGCCTTGCGTACCATATCGTTCGGAATCTCGGTATAGGTATCGGGGGCGGTTTCGATCAGTGGCTCGGGAGCGGCGCGGGAGCCCGCTGCTCTCGCAGGCTCCTGATCGCCCAGGAGTGCGGCAGCGGCTTCTACGTCACCCAGCACGATTCGCCCGTCGGGCCCGCTGCCCTCGATACTCGAGACATCGATGCCGAGCTGATTCGCGATACGCAGCGCCACCGGACTGGCGAAAAGACGTCCGTCCCGCTCCGTTTCGGCTTGCGTGGCGACGGCCCGCACGGGCCCGGCCCCGGACGTCGTCGGTTGTGCCGTCGCGGTTGCACCCGCGGACGCTCTCGTTGCCGGCTCGAAACCTTTCAGATCGTCCGCTGTCTCGCCATCCAGGAGCAGGATCGCGATCGGCGTATCAGCAGCAACAACTTCGTCTCCGGCAGGAACAAGAATCTTCCCGAGAGTCCCGGCGTCCGTCGCCTCAAATTCGACAACTGCTTTGTCGGTGGATACCTCAGCGATAATGTCGCCGACTTCGATCCTGTCACCGACATCCTTGTGCCACTCCTCGATAATGCCACCTTCGAATTCCGCAGTTAATGCCGTCAATAGAATTTCTTTTGGCACGTTACGATGTCCTGGTTTCGCGATTCAAACGCCGCTATTCATTGATCCGGATATGCCGGGTGCCATAGTCGCTGCGCCGTTTCATTTTCATAAGCTTTGCCACGCGGGAAGCTTACCAGTTCCAGCTGCATTCCCCAGGGAGAGAGGAAATACACCCAGGTTTGGCCGGCGCTCGGTCCTTCCGTGCGAACCGTCGGTTCGCCCAGAATCCTGACTCCCTTGTCTCGCAAATACTCAATCGCAGCGGTGAAATCATCCACATAGAAAGCAAGATGGTGCCCGCCGACGTCGCTGTTTTTTGGTTGCTCATGGTCCTGATCCGGCGATTCGTATTCGAATATCTCGAAATTGGACCCGTGCCGGCAACGAAGAAACTTGAGTTTCTTCATCACCGTTCTCGGGTGCACGTTGAGATTCGTTTGCATCCAGTCATCGTCTGACTGAAATGGGCCGAGTTCGTAAAACTCCTCGCAACCAATGACATTTACGAAAAAGTCGACTGCCTGCCCGAGATCGGGAACCGTAAACCCGATGTGGTCCGCGCCCCTTAGGCCCGGTAGTCCGCGTGAGCCTGCAGTCATAATTCCTTTCTCCGGAAAAGCCAGTGCAAGTCGGACCCCGCCGGCCCCTCGCTACACTACGGCCGCAAACGATCGCCCCATATCGGCAATCATGTCGGCAAATCCACGCCGGATTTCCTCGTCGCCGACGAAAGCAGCTCTCTCCAGCACCTTGGATACGCTAGGTGAAGCCTCGCCACCGTGGATGCGCTTGACCGGCTGATCCAGATAATCGAAGAACCGCCTCTGTAACTCGTCCGTTACCATCGCGCCGTAGGAAGTCGTCAATGGTCCCTGCTCGAGAACCACGACATTATGCGTCTTGCGAACGCTGTTGCCGATCGTCTGCCAATCCAGTCCAGCCCGATCGAGTGAGCGCAGATCGATAATTTCTGCATCGATGCCCATCTCCTCGGCAACCGCCATGGCTTTCGGCACCATCGTCAGATACGTCAATACGGTGAACGCGCCACCGCGCCGGGCAACCCGCGCCTTGCCGAGTGGAATGTAGTAGTCGAAGTCGTCATCCGTGCCGGGCCCATTCGTCTGGTAAAGCTCTACATGCTCGACCATCATAACGGGATCCTCGCAAAGCAACGCACTGTTCATCAGACCGACATAGTCGAAAGGCGTGGACGCGGCGACAATGCGCCAGCCTGGCCAATTCGCAAACAGGCCGGTCGGATCCATGGAGTGCTGCGCCCCGTAACCCGAGCCTAGCGCGATCTTGGTACGCAGGACCAATGGCAAGTTTGTTTGTCCGCCGAACATGTGGCGCGCTTTTGCGATCTGATTGAAAAGCTGATCCGCAGCAACCAGCGAGAAATCCGGGTACATCAGTTCGACGACGGGTCGGTAATGACCATCCATTGCGACACCC
>JBHIDG010000012.1:0-19523 GCA_046760025.1 Woeseia sp.
ATGGCGAAGCGACGCAGCGGCCAGGGTCTGAGTCAAAGCGAGCAGCAACTCATGCGGCGCCTGTCTCAGAAACCACAACAGCACTCGGAAACCGATTATCGATTCGGCGGTGATTTCTGGGTCGTGGTGGACGACAACGGCGAGCCGCGCATTGCAAGCGTGCGCGCCGGCCTGACCGACCTCGACCGCGTGGAGATCATATCGGGTCTCGATGAGACGGCCGAAGTCCTGTTGTTGCCCAGCGCGCACCTCGTAGAGACCCAGAATCGGCTGCAGCGCATGATTACCAGTCGCGTCGGCGGCGTTCCCGGAATCTCGACGCGTCGATAGTGGGGGCACCGTGCTGATATCAGAAACATTCCGGATCGCGCTCCAGTCGATTCGCGGCAATCTCTTCCGTGCCGCCCTGACCATGCTGGGCATCGTTATCGGCGTCGCGGCCGTTATTACGATGGTGGCGTTGGGCACCGGCGCGCAGCGCGCGATAGACGAACAGATGGAAGCGCTGGGGGGAGACATACTCTCGATTGCTGCCGGCACCTGGTGGAACCGGGGGGTTGCACGAGACCTGAGGACCCTGACGACCGACGACGCCACGGCCCTGGCGCGTGACACCCGCCACCTCGTGGCGGTTGTGCCGGAAATCAGTGAACGTTATCAGGTCAAATACGGCAACCGGAACATCAACGTGAATATTCTGGGCACCACGCCCAACTACCTGACCGTCCATGGGTTCGAGATCGCGTTTGGCGAGATGTTCACGGTGTCGCACGATTCGAGCCGCAAGCGTGTGGCCGTAATCGGCAACGAAATCCCCGGCATGCTGGATACCGACGCTACCGGCATACTCGGACGCACGATCTCGATACGGTCGATCGGATTCGAGGTAATCGGCGTCCTGGAGGCCAAAGGCACGACGGGCTGGAGGAACCCCGACGATGATATCTGGGTTCCCCTGACTACGGCGCAGTTCCGGGTAACCGGAGACGACAAGGTAGAGAACATAAGTGCGAAAGTGGCGCCGGGTTCTGCTGTCGAGCTGGCGATGGTGGATATCGAACGCATCCTGCGTCGCGAGCACGGCATCCTGCCGGGCAAGGACAACGACTTTGCTATCTACAACCGCAAGCAGTTCCTGGACACGCGACAGGAAGCGACAAGGATATTTACCTATCTGCTGGCGGGTATCGCCGGCGTCAGCCTTGTCGTCGGCGGCATAGGCATCATGAATATCATGCTCGTGACGGTGACCGAGAGGACCCGTGAGATCGGCATTCGCAAGGCGCTCGGCGCGACCAAGACCGATATCCTTCTGCAATTCCTCGTCGAGTCCATGACATTGTGCCTGATAGGGGGCGCGCTCGGCCTCGCCGTCGGTGCCGGCGCTGCGATGTTTGCCGCCAGCTTCGCCGGGTGGCAGACCGCGGTCTCGTCGACCTCGGTACTGACGGCCTTTGTCTTCAGTGCTGCGGTTGGGCTCTTCTTCGGCATCATGCCGGCAAGACGGGCAGCGGGTCTCGATCCGATCGATGCGCTGCGGCACGAATGAACACGGGCGCCGTGTAATAATTGTGCTCGGGTGCCGGTCTGAATGGTCGCATCGAGGAGATTATCAAATGTCAGTTGGCATCAGTTTCATTCGTGCAGCATTCATTACCCTGTGGATCGCGTTTCTCGTCGTGTCGCTCTGCAGTCGGAGTGTTGCGGCCGGCAGGGCCGAGCTGCCGTCGGCGGCGGAGGACATTTCTCCATTGGGCGTCGGCGATCGTGCGCCCGCCTTTACCGTCCGAACGGTCGACGATGAGCCCTACTATTTCGACCCGGACAATCTCGACCGGCCGACTGTGCTGATCTCGTTTCGCGGCGGCTGGTGTCCGTACTGCAATATGCATCTGTCCGAGCTCAGGCACGTCGTACCCGATCTGAAGGAAAGCGGGTTCGATGTGCTGTTCCTGAGCAACGACCGCCCGGACCAGCTCTATGAGGGCCTGCAAAGGGAGACTCAGGAAGATATTGACGGACTGGATTACCTCATCCTGTCCGACGCGGGCATCAATGCCGCCCGTGCTCTCGGCACAGCGTTCACGATTTCCGGTGGTTTGATCGACTACCTGGAAAACAAGGAAAGGGACTATGATGAATCGTCGATCGCCCGGCACCGGGCGCTAGCCGTACCGTCAGTCTTCATCGTCGACCGGTCAGGAAAAATAGTTTTCGCCTACGCGAATCCGGACTATAAAGTCAGGCTATCGGCCACCGAGTTGAAGGAAGCCGCGGACAGGGTCCTGGCGCAATAACGAAACCAACACTGGGGACGGCCCGGTTTTGTGTTTATGATGCGGCTTGTCTGAGCGTTGTCGGAGGCAGCAGCGGCCCGATGAAGGGAATAATCAGGGCAGCCACCAGGATCGAGCCTAACGAAATCAGGGCGACGATTCTGTCGTTCCTTTTCGTGTTCACGCTGATGGCGGCATACTTCATTCTGCCGCCGGTCCGCGATGCCTTGTCGAGCGACTGGTCCGACGCCGAGCTGAGCTGGCTGTGGACCTCGACATTCTTCTTCAGCCTCGTCGCGGTCAGCGCTTACGGCGCGGTCATTTCCAGGGTCCGGTTCAGCAACCTGGTCCCGGGCGTGTACGTATTTTTCGCGTTGTCATTCCTTGGCTTTTTCTTCGGTTCATCGCTGGTCGAGAATCCGGTATATATCGACAAGTCATTCTACGTCTGGCTCAGCGTCTTTAGCCTGTTTCATATATCCGTCTTCTGGAGCTTCATGTCCGATCTGTTTTCCACGGAGCAGGCGCCGCGCCTGTTCGGAATCATTGCGACCGGGGCAAGCACCGGCGCCATAGTCGGGCCGACGATTCCGACTTTCTTCGCGGACAATCTCGGGGCGACCAACCTGATGTTGATTGCGGCGGCGATGCTGTTGATTCCCCTATTGATCATCAGGGAGCTCGAAAAACTCAAGGTAACGGAACTCGGCAACGCTGACGTGCACGTGGATCACGGTGCCCAAACCTCGCTGGGCAGGAATCCGTTCTCGGGATTCGAATTGTTTCTGCGCAGGCCATTCTTGATGGGAATCGGATTCTTCATACTCTGTTACGTCGCGATCAGCACCTTCGTCTATTTCGAGATCAAGAACCTGCTGGCGGACCTGGATCGTGACACCAGGACTCAGATCTGGGGTGGTATCGATCTCGCCGTCAATTCGCTCGCGATACTCACTGCAGTGTTCGCGACGGGACGGATGGCGACGAAGTTCGGCATGTCGGTCACGCTTGCGCTGGTTCCGGTATTGATCGGCCTGGGGCTGCTGGTGGTCGCGGCGACACCGATCGTAGCTGTTGTCGTCGGACTGCAGGTTGCGCGCCGCGCGGGCAACTATGCGATCACGAGGCCGGGCCGGGAGATGCTGTTCACGATTGTCGACAGGGAAACGCGATTCAAGGCGAAGCCGGTCGTCGATATCGTCGTTTATCGCGGCGGCGACATGATGACCGCGTGGGCATTTACGGGCCTGACGGCGGGTATCGGATTGGGGCTTGGTGCAGTCGCCGCAGTCGGCGCGGGCATTGCAGCTGTCTGGGCGATAGTTGGCGTGTATCTCGGCAGGTCCTATCATCTCGCTGCTGAGAATTTGCCGGTCGACCACTAGCAAGGAGCGAAGATGCCCGAAGCCTGGATTTGCGACGCCGTCCGGACGCCTATCGGACGATACGGCGGCGCGCTGTCATCGGTGCGAACGGATGACCTCGGTGCCGTTCCCATTCGTGCGCTAATCGAGCGAAACAAAGGTCTGTCTCCTGAAGTCGTCGATGACGTGGTCCTGGGCTGCGCCAATCAGGCAGGAGAGGACAATCGAAACGTGGCGCGGATGTCTACGTTGCTCGCAGGCCTGCCGGCCTCAGTCCCCGGTGCGACCGTGAATCGGCTCTGCGGATCTGGCATGAACGCGCTCGGCAATGCCGCTCATGCGATCAGAGCCGGTGATGCACATGTTGTTCTTGCCGGCGGCGTCGAGTCGATGTCGCGTGCGCCCCTCGTGCTTGCGAAATCGACGATGGCGTTCGACCGCAATGCAGAAATTTACGATACGACCCTGGGCTGGCGATTCGTCAACAGGAAGCTCGAGCAGCAATACGGTGTCGATTCGATGGCCGAGACGGCTGAAAATGTCGCGTCCGACTATGGCATCTCGCGGAAGGACCAGGACCAGTTTGCGTTGCGCAGCCAGCAGAAAACGTCAGATGCAATCTCCAGCGGCCGACTGGAGGAGGAGATCACAGCGGTTACCGTACCGCGGCGTCGGGGTAAACCTGTGGTAGTCGACACCGACGAGCACCCGCGCGTGGATTCGACTATCGAAGGGCTTGAAAGACTGCGGCCCATCGTGCGTGAGGACGGCACGATAACTGCCGGAAACGCATCCGGGATCAACGACGGCGCCTGTACATTACTGCTCGCGTCGGACGATGCGGCCGAGAAGTACGAACTGACACCGTTGGCCAGGATTGTGAACTGGGCTTGTGCGGGCGTCGAACCGCGGATCATGGGCATCGGGCCGGTGCCGGCGTCACAGAAGGTCCTGCGTCGTGCGGGTCTGGGTATCGATCAAATGGACGTGATCGAGTTGAACGAAGCGTTTGCCGCCCAGGGTCTTGCAGTATTGCGGGAGCTCGGTGTCGCCGATGACGCGGATCACGTCAACCCGAATGGCGGCGCCATCGCACTCGGGCATCCGCTCGGGATGTCGGGTGCCCGGTTGGTCATGACGGCCGCCTATCAGCTGCGGCGCACGCAGGATCAATATGCGCTTTGCACGATGTGCATCGGCGTGGGGCAGGGTATCGCAATGATTATCGAGCGCGCGTCGTGAGCATGAATACTGCCGGCGACCCGAACAAAAAACTGCGACGACTCGCAGAACGAATTCGCGGCAGGCGAACCATCGAGTTTTTCCTGCGCACGCCGGTGGACCGGCGAGTCGTTCTCGACGCGATCGAAGTCGCACGCTGGGCGCCGAACCACCGGGTTACGCAGCCGTGGCATTTCTACGTGCTCGGTGACGAGACCATGGCGGCAAATGTCGAGCTCGTTCGGCAGATCACGACCGAGAAATATGACGCCAAAAAAGGCGAATTCAAAGCAAGAGCTGCCGCCAGAATCCCGGGCTGGCTGGTCGTCACCTGCAGGAGGTCCGACGACGACATCCTGCAAAGGGAGGATTATGCGAGCTGCTGCTGCGCGATTCAGAACCTGATGCTGTACATGTCGGAGGCCGGTGTCGGCACGAAGTGGGCCACCGGCGCGATCGCCGAGGACAAACGCTTCCTCGAGTTGCTCGGCGCTGATCAGGAGAAAGAGCTGGTCGTCGGTATCCTGCGATATGGGTATCCGAAGATTACTCCGACCCAGTCGAGAAATGACCTCGGCGAATTCGTCACCGAACTGGACTAAGAGACAACGGGTATCAATATGAACCGCAGAGAACTGTTCAAGAAAGCGTCGGCGGTTGCCGCGGCAGGTTTTACGGCCGGCATGACGTTCGAGGCGAAGGCCGACGCGCTCGAGCACGCGATGATCGGCGAGCTGAATTACAAGGTCCCCGAGCCGCCGGCGTTCTGTGACGTTAACTGGCCGAAGCCGGTCCCCGATTTCGAGGCGATGGCGAGGGATACGCGGCCCAATCTGATGCATAGCGATCCGCGTTTGCCGGAGATGCCGGATCGACCGACACTGATCGACTTTTTTCGGTTGCGCTGGGCTCCGTCACTCCATGTGCTGCAGAGCGCCAACATCGCGCTCGAAAAAGGCTTGGACGAAAAAGTAATTATTGCCTGTCTGCTACACGATATCGCTGTCGGCGGGCTGATTCGCACCGATCATGGTTACTGGGCCGCACAGCTTCTCGGGCCCTATGTCGACGAGGAAGTGTCATGGGCGATACGCGCGCATCAGACCCTGAGATTCTTTCCGGACGAGTCAGTCGGCTACGAGTACCCACAAGCCTACATCCGATACTTCGGGGAGGACTATGAGCCACCGCGCTACATCGTCGACGCATACGAGAAAGCGCGCAATCACAGGTGGTACATGACCGCTCGCCTGATCACACTGAACGATCTTTATTCATTCGAACCCGGCGTTGAGCCGGACATCCATCAGTTCGAAGACATCATCGGTCGAAATTTCAGACAGCCGAGTGAAGGACTCGGATTCGACGGCAGCCCGGTCGCCCACATCTGGCGGTCAATGATCTGGCCCAACAACTTCCTCTAGCCGAAAAAACAGCGGACGGCACAGGAAAGTTACCGCCGTCAAAATCCCGGCAGTGCCGAGGATCATCGCGATGTTCCCGATCGAGCCGTCATACAGCGAGCTGCTGATCAAGGATCCTGCGGTGCTTGCGAGACTTTGTGTCGTTCCGATGATTGACGACGCCACACCCGCTATCCGCGGCACGGGATCGAGGGCCAACGCAGTCGCATTGGGCATCAGAATTCCGACTCCGAAGCCGAACAGGCAGACGTTTCCCCACAGGAACCAGAAATTCGCCTGTCCCGACCAGGCGATAATCAGCAGCTGCATTGATGCGATGCCGATAAGTACAGCTCCGACGCCGATCATTCGGATAACTCCCTGCGTAAGGACCAGGTGGCGGCTGAGCATGGACGCCGCCAGAATCGAAAGGCCCCAAAGCGCGAAAATCAGCCCGAAAGCCCGCACCGAGAATCCGTAGATTTCAATGACAATGGCAGACGAAGCGGTGATCATTGCGAGAAACCCGGCTGCGGGCAGAATCAGGAGCAATAGCCCGAATCGACTTCTCCGGTGAGAGAAAAATTCTTTCAGGCTGGTCCGTAATTGGCGTACGGGATGTTCCCGCCGGGTGGGCCTGTGTGTTTCCTGCAGGGCAGTGTTCATGCCCAGCATAATCAATGCGCCGAATACGGCGACCGCGACGAACGGCGCCCGCCATCCCCAGGCGAAAGCGAGCAAAGCGCCAACTATCGGTGCCAGGATGGGAGCCGCGGTAAAGATCATGACCATGACCGACATCAGTCTCGCGGCATGGGCGCCGCTGGCGATGTCGCGGACGATCGCCCGCGATACGACGACGCCGACTGATCCGCCGAGGCCCTGAACGAATCGTGCAGCAAGCAGGAGATCGATGCTCCCCGTCATGGCGCAAACGATTCCGGCGATCGTGAATATGCAGATGCCACCATACAGGACAGGCATTCGGCCGATGCGGTCCGATATCAGCCCGGCGGGAAGCTGGCCGATTGCGATGCCGGCCATGAACAGGCCGACGACCCGCTGTCCGACCGACATGCTTGACGCAAGCTCACGAACCATATCTGGCAAGGCCGGCATGCTCATGTCGACTGTCACGGCCGCGATTCCGGTCAGGAGGCCGAGGACCAGCACGAATCTACGCTTGCTCGCGAGGCCGGTATTCATTGCAGATCCGGGTCAGGAGCGAAAAATTTCGCGTCCCGCGACGAACAGATCAGTCAGCTCGTTCAGGCCGAGCCAGTAAGACAGTTCCCTGGGGTGACCGATGTTCCACACTGCGAGGTCGGCACGCTTGCCTGTCTCGAGTGTCCCCCGGTCATGCAGGAGACCCAGAGCCCGCGCGGCCTCTCTGGTGACACCGGCAAGACATTCCGAGGGCGTCAAACGGAACAGGGATGTCGCGAGATGCATCGCGGTGCGCAGCGAGCAGAGCGGCGAGGTGCCGGGGTTGCAGTCGGTGGCGACGGCAATCGGTACCTGCCTCGCCCGTAAGCGGTCCACCGGCGGCGGCTGCGTCTCGCCGAGCGTGAGAAAGGCGCCCGGCAGGAGCACGGCGACGCATCCGGCCTCGGCCAGCGCATCCACGCCTTTTGCCGAAGCGTACTCGAGGTGGTCCGCCGATAAGGCATGGAAACTCGCGGCAAGTTCGGCGCCGCCGCTGTCAGACAGCTGATCAGCATGCAGTCTTACAGGCAGGTTCAACGATTGTGCGGCCTCGAACAGTCGCCTGATCTGCTCGGTCGAAAAGGCAATCGTTTCACAGTAGCCATCGACGGTATCGACGAGCCCTTCCCCGGCCGCTTGCGGCAGTGCCTGATCGCACAACATGTCGATGTACTGATCCGCCTGTCCGGTGAATTCCGGCGGAATCGTGTGCGCGCCGAGAAACGAGGTCGATGTCGACATGCCGGATGATCCGGCCAGGGAACGCGCGACGCGAAGCATCTTGAGTTCGTTGTCGACGTCGAGGCCGTAACCCGACTTGATCTCCACGGTCGCCACGCCCTCGCGGGCGAGCGCATGCAGCCGCAGCGTCGCCGAGTTCGCGAGTTCGTCCGGAGCGGCACGGCGGGTCGCATCGACGGTCGACAAGATGCCGCCGCCTGCCCCGGCTATTTCTTCGTACGTGGCGCCGCCGAGCCTCTGCTCGAACTCCGCGGCGCGGTTGCCGCCGAAAACGACGTGGGTATGACAGTCGATCAAAGCAGGCGTCAGCCATCGGCCGGCCATCGGCCGTGTCTTGCAATCGATCCCGGATGGCAGCTCGTGCTGCGGCCCGACCCAGGCAATCCTGCCGTCGGCGATGCCGAGCGCCCCGTTCTCGATGATGCCGTAGCCGCCGGCGGGGTCCCGCATGGTGGCGATGCGGACATCGGAAAGCTTGAGGTCCCATGAGGGCATCGGCCGTCCCCGGGCAAACTGGATTGCATTAGACCGTAGCATGCTCTAGCCTGTATATACAACCGCGCCAGGGGAGCCGCTGCATGAGCTCGATTTACGCCAGGAGAGCCTTGCTGCCCGGCGGCTGGGCCGAGCACGTACGCCTGGGCGTTTCGGACGGGAGGATCGGGTCCGTCAAACGGGGCGGGGCCGTGACCGGTGACGAGTATCACGCCGGCGTTGTCATTCCCGGCGTCTGCAATGCCCACAGCCACGCATTTCAGCGGGCGCTGGTCGGGCATACCGAGAGGCGCTCACCGGCCGGCAAGGACGACTTCTGGACCTGGCGTAATGAGATGTATCGCCTCGCGAGCAAGGTCGATTCGGACATGGTAAGGATTATCGCCAGGCAGGCCTATTCCGAGATGCTTGCCGCGGGGTACACGACTGTCGTCGAGTTCCACTACCTGCATCAAACGGATATCGAAGCCGTTGTGTCGGCAGCCGAACAGTCAGGCATTCGGCTCACGATTGTTCCGACGCTTTACGAGCGCGCCGGATTTGACAGTCCGGAGCCCGATGGCGTGCAGGAGCTCTTTGTCAAAACATTCGATGATTTCATCTCTCTTTATGAGCATGCGAAGACCCTGGTCGGCGAGCGTGTCGGGATCGGCGTCGGCATTCACAGCCTGCGTGCGGTTACGAAAGAGTCGATCGACGGTATTTCCGAGCTTGCGAAATCCGAGGGTGTTCCGCTGCATATTCATCTCGCCGAGCAACGGCGCGAAGTGGATGAGTGTCTTTCGCATTACCATACGAGGCCCGCGCGCTGGTTACTGGATCGATGCGAGGTAGACGCCGGATGGTGCCTCGTGCACGCGACACATCTCGAGCAGGATGAAATAGCGGCTATCGCTCAATCGGGAGCCGTCGCCTGTCTCTGTCCAACCACGGAAGCCAATCTGGGTGACGGCATTTTCCCGCTGAAAGCCTATCTCGGCAGTGGCGGCAAAATTGCTGTCGGCTCCGACAGCCAGATCACCATCGATCCCTTCGAAGAGCTGCGGCTGCTGGAATACGGCCAGCGCCTCACGTCGCAGTCGCGAGTCGTCGCCGCGGCGGACGTCGGCCATGTCGGTCAGACGCTGTTCGATCTGGTCACGGCGGGCGGGCGCCTGGCCTCGGGGCAAACGGCGGGCAGGCTGGAGCCGGGTGCCATGGCCGATCTCGTCGTTCTCGATGACAGCGACCCGATGCTCATCGGTCACAATGAGGATTCGCTGATGGACGCGCTGGTCTTCTCCGGTTACCGGGTGCCGGTCGAGCGGGTCATGGTGCACGGCGAATGGCGGGTCCTTCGGGGCCAACATGTCGATCTGGACGTGTCAGCCTATGGACGGGCCGTCGTGGAGCTGCGATGACGTCCCGGCAAAAACCCCGCTATCAGCAACTCAAGGAAATGATCGTCGGCCGGATCATGTCGGGCGAGCTTCGGCCGCGCGACCGCGTGCCATCGGAGAACGAACTCGTCGATGCGATGAATGTATCGCGAATGACGGCAAACCGTGCGTTGCGGGAACTGACGGACGAGGGGTATGTCGATCGGGTCGCCGGCCTCGGCACCTTCGTTTCGGACCTGAAGGCCGGCTCACATGTTCTCGAAGTGCGGAACATCGCCGACGAAATCGAAAGGCGCGGACACGCCTATTCGGCGATCGTTCTCAGGCAGGAGCGTCTGGCGACAAACGGCGAAATCCGGAGGGCGCTGCGGGCGTCCGGAGACAGCGACGTATTTCACGTGAAGGTCGTGCACGCGGAGAACGGCGTGCCGATCCAGCTCGAGGATCGCTACGTGCTCGGCGAATTTGCGCCGGACTGCCTGGCCCAGGATTTCTCGAAAATGACGCCGAGCGCGTGGTTGAGCGGGATATCACCCCTGCAGGAAGCCGAACATATCGTTCGCGCGACCATGCCGGATGAATCTGTGCGCAAGAGCCTGATGATGGATGAACAGGAACCCTGCCTGCTCGTCCTGCGACGAACCTGGGCGCACGGTATCCCGGTCAGCTTCGCGCGTTTGCATCATCCCGGCGACCGTTTCGAACTGACCGGGCACTATGCGCCGCCGGGTACCAGGAAGAGCAAGTCAGCCGAGATCGTCGAGCTGGGGAAACTACAACGATGAACGCGACGATAAAGGCGCCGAGGGGAACGAAACTACAGGCAAAGACCTGGCTGACCGAAGCGCCGCTGCGGATGATCATGAACAACCTCGACCCCGAGGTCGCCGAGCATCCGGAGGAGCTCATAGTTTACGGCGGCATCGGCAAGGCCGCCAGAGACTGGGACTGCTTCGGGGCAATCGTAAAGACACTGCGCGAGCTCGATGACGATCAGACGCTGCTCGTGCAATCCGGCAAACCTGTCGGCGTGTTCGAGACGCACACGAATGCGCCGCGCGTACTGATAGCGAACTCCAACCTCGTGCCGGCCTGGGCCAACTGGGATCACTTTCGCGAACTGGACAGGAAGGGGCTCATGATGTTCGGCCAGATGACGGCGGGATCGTGGATTTACATAGGCAGCCAGGGCATCGTGCAGGGAACCTACGAGACCTTCGCCGAGATGGGCCGACAGCATTACGGTGGCCATCTCGAAGGACGCTGGATCCTGACGGCGGGTCTCGGCGGGATGGGGGGCGCCCAGCCGCTGGCTGCAACGATGGCCGGCGCGTCGATGCTGGCGGTCGAATGCCAGGCCGATCGAATCGAGATGCGACTACGGACAGGATATCTCGATCAATGCGCCGACACGCTCGACGATGCACTGGCGATCATCGAGAGGGCCGCGGAAGACAGGAAAGCCGTTTCGGTCGGGCTCCTCGGCAACGCGGCGGAGGTCCTGCCCGAGTTGGTCCGGCGCGGCACCAGGCCCGATGCCGTGACCGATCAGACCTCGGCGCACGACCCCGCCAACGGCTACCTGCCGCTGGGCTGGACCGTCGAGGAGTGGATCCAGCGGCGCAGGACTGATCCCGACGCCGTCGCGGCAGCCGCAGCAGATTCGATGGCGGTGCATGTGCGTGCCATGCTCGATTTCCAGCGCCAGGGAGTTCCGACTTTCGACTACGGCAACAACATCCGACAGGTCGCCTTTGACGAGGGAGTCGAGAACGCATTCGATTTTCCGGGCTTCGTGCCGGCTTACGTACGGCCGCTGTTCTGCAGGGGTATCGGACCCTTCCGCTGGGTGGCACTCTCGGGAGATCCCGAGGATATCTACAAGACGGACGCAAAGGTCAAGGAGCTGATCCCCGACGACCCGCAGCTGCACAACTGGCTCGATGAGGCGCGTACGAAGATCCGGTTTCAGGGTTTACCGGCACGGATCTGCTGGGTCGGCCTCGGGCAACGGGACCGCCTCGGTCGCGCCTTTAACGAGATGGTCAAAAGCGGCGAGCTGCTGGCGCCGGTTGTAATCGGCCGGGATCACCTGGACAGCGGTTCCGTTGCCAGCCCGAATCGCGAGACCGAGGCCATGCGGGACGGTTCCGATGCGGTATCGGACTGGCCGCTCTTGAATGCGCTCCTGAACACCGCAAGCGGGGCGACCTGGGTGTCGTTTCATCACGGCGGCGGCGTCGGCATGGGTTACGCACAACATGCCGGACTGGTCGTCGTCTGCGATGGCAGCGTGGAGGCAGATGCAAGAATCGCTCGTGTGCTCTGGAACGACCCGGCAACCGGCGTGATGCGACATGCGGATGCGGGATACGAGGACGCCATCGCCTGTGCGAAGGCGCATGGCCTGCAACTCCCGATGATCGTCTCATGAACCTGCGAATCGACGCCCAGGCCGTCTCACTCGCGGATCTCCGTGCCGCCTGGCTCTCGCCGACGACGGTGACGATCGGTGATTCGGCGCGGCAACGCATTGCCGATTCGAGCGCCCATGTCGAGACGGTTGTCGCGGGCGGCGATCAGGTGTACGGCGTGAACACCGGCTTCGGTCAGCTGGCACAGGTTCGCATCAGCGACGGAGAGCTCATGCATTTGCAGGAAAACCTCGTGCGCTCACACGCAACGGGCGTCGGCGAGGATCTTCCGGATGATTGCGTGCGGCTCATCATGATCATGAAAGTGATCGCGCTGGCGCAGGGTTTTTCCGGGGTGCGCCCCATCCTGGTAGAGCGACTCGGCGACCTGATTAACAAGGAAATCTATCCCTGTATTCCTTCGAAAGGGTCGGTCGGCGCCTCCGGCGACCTCGCACCGCTGGCGCATATGGCTTGTGTCCTGATCGGCGCGGGATCTGCATCGGTGAACGGCGCAATCCTCCCGGCCGCGGAGGCACTGCAACAGGCCGGCCTGGAGCCTCTGTGTCTGGCGCCCAAAGAGGGCCTCGCGCTGCTGAACGGCACGCAGGTCTCCACGGCGCTGGCGTTGACTGCGCTGTTTCGCGCGGAGAATATACTGGCCGCCGCGCTGACGGCCGGCGGCTTGTCCGCCGATGCGATCAAGGGCAGTGACACGCCGTTCGATGACCGGATCCAGTCGGTGCGTGGGCACAAGGGCCAGGCGGATGTTGCGGAAGTCTTGCGGCACCTCATGGGCGGCAGTGAGATCCGGGCGTCCCATATCGACTGCCCCCGGGTGCAGGATCCCTATTCGATTCGATGCCAGCCACAGGTCGTCGGCGCCTGCCTCGATGTCATGCGGCACGTCGCAGGAATACTGGAAACAGAGGCAAATGCGGTCACCGACAACCCGCTGGTATTCGCGGAGTCGAAGGCGGTGTTGTCGGGTGGCAATTTTCATGCGGAACCGGTTGCATTGGCGGCGGATTATCTTGCGCTCGCAATTGCCGAAATCGGTTCCCTCTCGGAGCGCCGTATCGCGTTGCTGATCGACTCACACCTGAGCGGGCTGCCGGCATTTCTCGTGAAGGAGTCCGGTTTGAATTCAGGTTTCATGATGGCGCAGGTGACGGCGGCGGCGCTTGCGTCGGAAAATAAGTCGCTGGCGCACCCGGCCAGCGTCGACAGCATACCGACATCTGCCAATCAGGAGGACCATGTAAGCATGGCGACGTTCGCCGCTATGCGCCTGCATACGATGCTCGATAACGTCGCGCACATCGTCGCAATCGAATTGCTGGCCGCAGCGCAGGGCATAGAGGTTCATCATCCGCAGAGGAGTTCCGGAGTGCTCGAATCGGTGGTAAAAAACATCCGCGAGGTGTCGCCCGCATATACCGAGGACCGCTCGATGTCGGATGAATATGCGGAGCTCGCCGCGATCGTGAACCGGGGGTGGTTCTACGAGATCGCGGAATCCATCCTGCCGAGCGGGAATGCGTGACGGACAGCTACGATTACACTGCCGGGAAGACGCCGTTACTGATCAGCATTCCGCATGACGGCCGACTGCTGCCGCCTGCGATGGCGGAGGGCATGACGGAGCAGGGACACGATCTGCCGGACACGGACTGGCACGTGCGCAGGCTCTACGAATTTTCGAAAAAGCTCGGCGCCAGCATCATTGCGGCAAACTATTCGCGATACGTCGTCGACCTGAATCGTTCACCGACCGACGAAGCCCTGTACGCGGGGCGGTTCGGTACAGGGCTGATCCCGAAGCAGACTTTCGATGGGCAGGACATCTATCTGCCGGGGAACTGTCTCAGTGACGATATAATAAAGAATCGAATTGACAACTACTGGTGTCCCTACCACCAGGGCATCGCGTCGTCATTGCATGATATGCGGGAACGATTCGGTTATGCGCTGCTGTGGGATGCCCATTCGATCAGGAGCAGGGTTCCGGCGCTCTTCGACGGAGAATTGCCTGCGCTGAACTTTGGCGTAAACGACGGCCGGAGTTGCGCAAGCGATATCATCGAGTCGGTATTCGCCGAAGCAACGACTGGCGAGGGGTTGTCGGTAGTTCTCGACGGGCGGTTCAAGGGAGGCTACATCACACGTCAGTATGGTGACCCGCAAGAAAACGTACACGCAATTCAACTCGAGTTGGCACAGCGCTGTTATATGAACGAAGATTCGCGCAGTTTCGATAACGACCTGGCGTCGCACACACAGGAAGTTTTGTCCAGAGTGCTGCGGGCCTGCCTGTCCAGCTCGGCCGCGCACTACGGGAAACGGGAATGAGGAACATGTCTTTATGGCACAAGTTGTCGCGCCGCCGATTCATCCGTGGAAGCAGTCTTGCGGCGGTGTCGACGGCCGCATGGGGATGGATACCGGCCGCGTCGGCAAATACCGGTGAGCCATCTCGGATTCCCGGCAAACCCGGCCTGATCGTGTTGAACGATCGGCCGATCAACGCAGAAACGCCGGCGCACCTGCTGGACGACGAAGTGACGCCGGCAAAGCGCCTGTTCGTTCGCAATAACGGCATACCGCCCGCCGTCAAGGGGCTCGATCCTGATCGCTGGACGCTGCAGATTACCGGTGAATCCTGTGTCGAGCCGCAGAATTTCCTGCTTTCCGAACTCAAATCGAAGTTTCCACAGCACACGCTGCAGTTGCAGATTGAGTGCGGTGGCAACGGCCGTTCCGAGTTCTATCCGGCAGCGAAGGGCAACCAGTGGACGACCGGTGCGGTCGGTTGCCCCGAATGGTCGGGTGTCAGGCTTGCCGACGTGCTGGCGCATTGCGGCGTTGGCGAGGATGCGGTCTACGTTGCGTATGAAGGCGCGGACCGCCATCTGTCCGGCGATCCCGAGAAACTGCCGATTTCGCGCGGTGTGCCGGTAGCCAAAGCCCTCGAAAGGGAGTCGCTCATCGCCTGGGCGATGAACGGGGAACCCCTTCCGTTGCTGCACGGCTTTCCGCTCCGCATGGTTTGCGCGGGGTGGCCGGGCTCCGTTAGCGGCAAGTGGATCACAAAAATTCTGATCAGGAATCGTGTGCACGATGGCCCGAAGATGACCGGGCAGTCCTACCGTGTGCCATGCGAGCCGGTTTCGCCGGGCACGGTGGTTGCCGACGAAGACATGTGCATCATCGAGTCCATGCCGGTCAAATCGCTGATTACGTTCCCGAAGTCCGGGATCACGCACGCGCTGAGCCGCCCGCTGGCACTGCGCGGGCATGCCTGGGCAGGGGACCTGCGTGTAACGAGAATGCACGTGTCAAAAGATTTCGGCGCGACCTGGGAGAAGGCTTCACTGCGACAGCCTGTGAACCGCCTGGCCTGGCAACACTGGTCGGCCGAGGTCGAATTCCCGAAGCCCGGTTACTACGAAGTGTGGGCACGCGCCGAAGATGAGGCCGGAGTCTCGCAACCCGTCGTACTCCCTGGCTGGAATCCGCGCGGCTACCTGAACAATGCGTGTCACAGAATCGCCGTCATGGTGACCGAGTGATCCGGGCAGCGACAACACTGATGTTGCTGGCCGTCTTGGCCGCCCGGGTGCACGCTTCCGTGGATGATCGGACAGGCCTGATAAAGGCACCCGGATGGGAGCTCGTCCGGGCGCACTGTGGCGGTTGCCATTCTCACAAGCTGGTCACTCAACAGAGGGCAGACCGGCAGACCTGGCTCGACATCATTCGCTGGATGCAGGCGACGCAGAACCTCTGGCGGTTCGATCCGGAGACCGAGACCGCAATCCTCGACTACCTGGCCGGCAACTATCCACCGCAATCCGGAAGACGGCGAGCACCGATTCCGCCCGGCCTGATGCCGCCCGACTGACCGGGTCGCCAATCAGCGACATAGTTTTTGCGCAGCAGTGGAGTAAAATTCAGGTGCGCTTCAGCAGGTCTTCCGCATACTTGTGTTTTGGCTTGTTCATTTGGTTACCAAGGATCATTACGTCATGAAAATGTTAATCCAGGCATTATGTTCAGCGGCTGCCGCGATTGTTCTTTTCGTACCTTCGCTTACTGCCGCCAAGTCGGCCGCAGTCATCGAGCTCGAGGTCAATGAGACCATCGAGGAATTCAAACAGGACGTAAACGGTGCCGAGGTCTTCCTGAACCAGGCCGCGGGGGTCCTGATATTCCCGAGAGTTATCAAGGCCGGTATCGGCATCGGGGTGGAAACCGGTGAAGGGGCGCTTCGGATCCGGGGACAGACCGTCGATTATTATCGTACGACCAGCGGCTCAATCGGGCTGCAACTGGGTGCGCAGAAGAAATCGATCGTTATCGCGTTCATGACCAAGGCGTCGCTCGAGAAATTCCGCAACAGCGAGGGCTGGAAGGTCGGTGTGGACGGATCGGTAGCATTGATCGACATCGGTGCGGGCAAGACGATCGATTCGCAGAACGTCAAGGACCCGGTTGTCGGATTCATATTCGACGCCAAAGGGCTGATGTATAACCTGACGCTTGAGGGTTCGAAATTCTCGAAACTCGACAAGAAGTAAAAGAAAAAGCGCCGGAGAAGCATGTCACGGCGAGACGGACAAGAAGAGACAGATAAGCCTTCCTGCTTCCAGAAACTGGGCCAACGGGCCAAAGGCATAGGCTCGTTGGGCCGAACACTGGTCAAGGAGCCGAAAGCCTTCCCGAGGCAAACGGCGGAAACGCTGCGGCCGTGGTTTCGAAAGGTCTGGAAAACGAAGGGCGGGGGCCTCTATGCTTGCGGTTTCGTCGTGACTTTCATCTATCTGGAAGTCGCAACAGTCGTCGAAGAAATTCTTTCGAGCGAGGGCGTTGTCGATTTCGTCACCGCACAACTTTTCGAGTTCTTCTTCCGGTTCTTCGGTGAGTCGCTACAAAACATGATTCAGGCGTTCATATGGCCCGTGGAGGTCATTGCTTTCTCGCCACCGTGGGGAATCGCGATACTGGTCGCGATGTACCTGCTATTCACCTACCTGGTCAAGGAACCACTGGAGAAGTGGCTCTTCCATGACGAGAATTGAGCGGGGACGGATCCCGCGGGGTCCGTCCCCATCTTGGATTCAGGCAGGTTCCAGGATCTTACCCTGACTCTTGGCGCGTTCCTCGAACTCGTGCTGCCACTTCGACCGATGTAAGGCCGGAGCTACCTGCACCGCCGTGACTTTGTACTCGGGGCAGTTTGTTGCCCAATCACTGTATTCGGTGGTGACTACGTTGGCGCCCGTGTCCGGATTGTGGAACGTCGTGTATACGACGCCCGGAGGTACGCGCTCGGTGATGTTGGCACGAAGCGTGATGTCGCCCTTGCGGCTTGCCAGTGAGACCCGATCGCCGTCATTGATACCGCGAATTTCAGCATCGTGCGGATGAATCTCGAGCACATCCTCGCCATACCACACGACGTTTTCCGTCCGACGAGTCTGCGCCCCGACGTTGTACTGGCTCAATATCCGGCCGGTCGTCAGGAGCAGCGGGAACTTGTTGTTGGTCCGTTCCTTGGTCGGCACGTAGTCGGTCTCGATAAACAGGCCCTTGCCGCGCACGAATTGGTCGATGTGCATGATGGGTGTGCCCATCGGCGCTTTTTCGTTACATGGCCACTGCACGCTGCCGACCTTGTCGAGGAAGTCGAATGAGACGCCCGCAAACGTCGGTGTCAGCGCCGCGATCTCGTCCATGATTTCGGCCTCGCATGTGTAGTTCATCGGATAGCCCATGGCCTGTGCGAGCTTTTGCGTGATGAGCCACTCGCCCAGACCCTGCCTCGGCTTCATGACCGGGCGCACGCGGTTGATGCGCCGTTCGGCGTTCGTGAAGGTACCGTCCTTCTCGAGGAACGACGTCCCAGGCAGGAACACGTGGGCAAACTTGGCCGATTCGACGAGGAACAGGTCCTGTACGACGACGCATTCCATGTTGCTCAGCGCGTCCTCGACGTGTTGGGTGTTCGGGTCGGATTGGGCCAGGTCCTCGCCCACGATGTACATGCCCTTGAATTTGCCGGCGATCGCTGCATCGAACATGTTCGGAATGCGAAAGCCGGGTTCGGGATCGAGTTCGACACCCCAGTGCTTCTCGAATGAGCCCCGAACCTCGTCGTCCTGGACCGGCCGGTAGCCGGCGAACTCGTGTGGGAATGATCCCATGTCGCAGGAGCCCTGCACGTTGTTCTGGCCCCGAAGCGGATTGACGCCGACGCCCGTTCGGCCGAGATTGCCGGTGGCCATCGCGAGATTCGCCATGCCCATGACCATCGTCGAGCCCTGGCTGTGCTCGGATACGCCTAGCCCGTAGTAGATGGCCGAGCGCTCGGCGTCCCCGTACAGCCGCGCCGCGCCGCGGATGACCTCTTCCGGCACGCCCGAAACCTTTGCCACCTCTGCCGGCGAATTCTCCGGCTTCAGAATGCAAGCTTTCCACGCCTCGTACGATTCCGTGTCGCAACGCTCCGCGACATACTCCTCGTCGACAAATCCCTCGTTGATAGCCACGTGCGCGAAAGCGTTGATGACCGGCACGTTGGTGCCGGGCAGCAGCGGCAGATGGTAGTCGGCTTGAATGTGCGGGGACCGCACCAGGTCGATCTCGCGCGGATCGATGACGATCAGCTTTGCGCCCTCACGCAACCGGCGTTTCATCTGGGACGCGAACACCGGATGGCCCTCGGTCGGATTCGCGCCGATCACCATGATGACGTCGGCGTCCATCACGCTATCAAATAATTGCGTGCCCGCCGAGGTGCCGAGTGTCTGCTTCAAACCGTAACCCGTCGGTGAATGGCACACGCGAGCGCAGGTATCTACGTTGTTGTTACAGAATCCCGCACGGACAAGCTTCTGTACGATGAAGACTTCTTCGTTGGTGCAACGCGACGACGATATGCCGCCGATCGACTTGCGGCCGTACTTCTCCTGAATCTCCTTGAATCGCCTGGCCGTGAAGCTGATCGCTTCCTCCCAGGAAA
>JBHIDG010000013.1:0-19201 GCA_046760025.1 Woeseia sp.
ACCCCTGTTACCGCCGTGAGAGGGCGGCGTCCTGAACCGCTAGACGAAGGGAGCGTGGCTTGTTTTTGGTCTCACCCCTGGCGGGGGCTGCTATTATACGGCGGCATCTGCATTCCTCAAGCGGAAACACTTTTGAAAAGTCGCGGGACGAACAAGCCCGGAAAGCCCAAAATCATTCCCCGTACGGCCCATAACGTATCGCGCTCAGAAATCTCGAAAAATGCGCTCAAGGTGCTGTACCGGCTGCACAAGGCGGGGTTTCAGGCGTTTCTGGTGGGCGGCAGCGTGCGCGATGCGCTTTTGGGCCTGCATCCCAAGGACTTCGATATCGGCACCGACGCGCACCCCGAGGAGGTCCGGGCCCTGTTCGGCAACTGCCGGCTGATCGGGCGGCGGTTCAGGCTGGCGCATGTGCGCTTCGGGCGGGAGGTGATCGAGGTCGCGACCTTCAGGGCGGCTGCGGACGGTGACGACAGGCACGCCGATACGGCCCGGGATCATCATGGTCGCATCCTGCGTGACAACGTCTATGGGAGCATCGATGAAGACGTCTGGCGGCGGGATTTCACTTGCAATGCGCTTTACTACAACATCGCCGATTTCAGCATCTGGGACTATGTCGGCGGGGTTAAAGACATCAACAACCGCAGGTTGGTGCTGATCGGTGATCCCCGGAAACGCATACGGGAAGACCCGGTGCGGATGCTCCGCGCCGTTCGATTCGCTGCCAAGCTGGATTTCAAAATTGAAGACGGCACGGCGAAGGCGATGCGCGAGCTGACCGGGCTGCTGGCCAATGTCCCGGCGGCCAGGCTGTTCGACGAGTTCCTCAAGCTCTTTCAGGCGGGGCATGCGGGCCAGACTTTCGCGCTGCTGCGCGAGTTCGGTCTGTTCGGCCAGCTGTTTCGCGAAACCGGCGACGAGCTTGACAGGGATAGCGCTTTCCTGAAGTTCGTCCGTGCCGCACTGGTCAATACGGACAAGCGCGTGGCGGCGGACAAGTCGGTGACGCCGATGTTTTTGATCGGCGTGTTCCTCTGGGCGCCGGTGAGAAGGCTTGCCGCAAGATTGCGGTCGAAGGAGAAGATGTCGGAGCCGCAGTCGCTGGCGCTGGCGGCGCACCGGATGGCGGGTATCCAGCAATCGCGAATCTCGATCCCGAGGCGCCTTACCGCGCCGATGCGCGAGATGCTCGCGCTGCAGCCCAGGTTCTCGGTCATGAAGGGCAAGAGGGCGCTGAAGCTGCTCGAGCATCGTCGTTTTCGCGCGGCCTATGACTTCATGATGTTGCGCGTCAGGACCGGTGAGCTCGGCGATGAGGTCGGCCGTTTCTGGAGGGAGGTGCAGCGGCAAGACGCCGAGCAGCGGGCCGAGAGCTTCCAGATTGCTGCGACGCCGGGCAGGAGAAAGCGACGCAGACGGCCACGCCGGCGCAGGCCGGCCCAGGCCGGGCAGTCGTGAAAAAGCAGGCATCTCGCTGGCGGCCGGCCTATGTCGGCCTCGGCAGTAATCTGGATTCACCCCGCGACAACGTCGCAGCCGCCGTGAGGGCACTGGACGATATCGAAGCCACCAGGCTGATCCGGGTATCGCCGCTGTATCGATCCGCGCCGCTGGATGGGTCCGAGCAGCCCGATTACATCAATGCCGTCGCATCGCTCCTGACGCAACTCGATGTTCGCGGATTGCTGGATCAGTTGCGGCGGATCGAACTCGAACAGGGAAGGGTGCGGGACAGCGACAAGTGGGCACCGCGAATCATCGACCTGGATCTGCTGCTCTATTCGAATGCCATTATCGATGAAGAGGGCCTGAAAGTGCCGCATCCGGGCGTTGGTGAGCGAAATTTTGTATTGTTGCCGCTGGCAGATATCGCACCGCATCTGAAAATTCCGCGCCTGGGCAGCGTGGCCTCCCTGGCAGGCCGCGTGGACCGGTGTAAGCCCCGAATCGAGAAGCAGAGCTGACAAATACCGAAGGACGTGGCAGTCGAAGCGCTGAAAAGAGAACCAGGCTCACCGCGGTTTATCGTCGTGGAGGGCCCAATCGGGGTCGGCAAGACCAGCCTGGCGACGCGCCTGGCGGACAGTTTTTCCGGCGAGCTGGTGCTGGAGCACCTCACGGAGAACCCGTTTCTCGAGCGCTTCTATCGCAGTCGGCGTACCGCGGCGCTGCCGGCGCAGCTCTTTTTTCTGTTTCAGCGGGCGCGACAACTGGAAGAGCTACGCCAGTCAGACATGTTCTCGCCGGTACGGGTGGCGGATTTTCTGATAGACAAGGACAGGTTATTCGCCGAGATGAATCTGGATCGCGAGGAACTCGCTTTGTATGAACAGATCTATGAAAGACTGGATGTCGATGCACCGGTTCCCGATCTGGTTATCTATCTGCAATCGTCAATCGATACGCTACTGCAAAGAATCGCGCGCCGCGGCATCACTTACGAACGCCTGATCGATCGCGCCTATCTCGAGCGCCTGACCGAAGCCTATGCGCGACATTTTCACGGTTACGATGACGCGCCGCTTCTGATCGTCAACGCGTCGGCCTTCGATCCCGTGCATAACGACTCCGACTATGAGCAGCTTTATCAGTTGGTCGAGCGGACCAGCAGCGGGCGACACTTTTTTAATCCGACCGCCGCGGCGCTTGCCTGAGTAGGAAGAGAAATCCATGTACACGCAGCTGGAACAGCGAGGCATGGCGGAGCCGCCGGTCAACGTTGCAACGCTTGCCAGAATGAAATCGGACGGTCAGCCGATCGCGTGCCTGACCGCCTACGACGCCAGCTATGCGCTGTTGCTCGATAAAAGCGGAGTGGACCTGGTTCTGGTCGGCGATTCACTCGGCATGGTGATCCAGGGTCACGATACGACGGTCCCCGTGACGGTCTCCGACATCGTCTATCACACCCGCAATGTCGCGCGGGGTCTCCGGCGCGCCTTCCTGATGGCCGACATGCCGTTCATGAGCTATGTGGAGCCGGCCCAGGCCCTGGACAACGCCGTTCAGATGATGCAGGACGGCGGCGCCATGATGGTCAAGCTGGAGGGCGGGGAAGGGCAGGTCGGGATCGTCGAGCATCTCGCCAAGCACGACATTCCGGTGTGCGCGCACCTGGGGCTGAAACCGCAGTCGGTTCACAAGATCGGTGGTTTCAAGGTGCAGGGCAGGGAACGCGGGCAGGCCAAGCAGATGGCGGAGAGCGCCAGGAGACTGCAGGACGCCGGCGCCGACCTGCTGCTGCTGGAGTGCGTTCCGAACGAACTTGGCCGGACGATCACGGAAAAAATCGGAGTACCTGTCATTGGTATCGGCGCGGGCCCGGATGTGGATGGCCAGATACTGGTGCTCTACGACATCCTGGATATTACCCAGGGTCGCACGCCGCGCTTCGTGCAAAATTTCATGGCCGGACGCGCCTCGCCGCTGGACGCCGTCAAGGCGTACGTCGAGGCCGTCAGGAACCGGGAATACCCGGCGCCGGAACATTGTTTTTCCTGAGACGATCTCATGTTGCTTGTCAGCACCGGTGATGCCCTGCGCGAGCAGCTCGATGACTGGCGGCACGCCGGCGAGCACCTTGCGCTGGTACCGACCATGGGCAATCTGCACGAAGGTCACCTAAGCCTGGTGTCACTGGCCCGTGAGCACGCCGAACGCGTCGTGGTGTCGATCTTCGTCAACCCGACGCAGTTCGGCGAAGGCGAGGACTTCAACGCCTATCCGCGCACCCTGGAACGCGACAAGCGGCACCTCAGAAAAGCCAAGGCCGATCTCCTGTTCGTGCCGGACGTGGAAACGATTTATCCGTTCGGAATCGACCGCGCCACCTCGGTAACCGTGCCGGTGTTGACTGCCGAGTTCTGTGGTGCAGCCAGGCCCGGACATTTTGACGGGGTGACCTCTGTGGTCAGTCGCCTGTTCGTTCACGTCCAGCCGGATGTCGCTGTCTTCGGGCAAAAAGACTACCAGCAGCTCCTGATCATCCGGCGTCTGGTCGAGGACCTCGGGCTGGGGATTCGGATCATAGCGGGGCCGACCCGGCGCGACGTCGACGGACTGGCGCTGAGTTCGCGCAATGAGTATTTGAGCGAGACCGAACGAGAGGTCGCGCCCGCGCTGTTCAATGTATTACAAGGTGTCGGCAGCGAGCTGCAGGCCGGCCGGCGGGACTACCAGGAACTCGAACAACAGGCAATGGATTCTTTGAGTGATGCCGGCTTCGTGCCCGAATACGTCGGCATTCGTCGCGCAGGGAACCTGGAACCGCCGGACAGGGACAGCGATGAAATCGTTGTGCTGGCAGCCGCGCGACTCGGTGACGCGCGGCTGATCGACAATGTGATTATCTCGATCTAGTTGGATACCGTATTCCTGCCGGCGTTCTTGGCTCGATAGAGTGCGGCATCGGCCGACTTCAGCAGGGACTCGTAGGTCCCCTCGGGTCCGAGTTCGGCAATGCCCATCGATACCTCGACCGGTACCCTGATCAGTGAATCGTTGCCGTCACCGGTCGACCCCGACACCGAACTGCGCACGCGCTCCGCGATCGCCAGCGCTTCTTGCTCACTGACCTCGGGCAGCAACACCGCGAATTCGTCACCGCCGTATCTGACAAGCAGGTCTTTGGTTCGGAACTGCTTCTTCAGGGCATGCGCGACCGCGGACAGGGCCCTGTCCCCGGCGACGTGGCCGAAACGATCGTTAAAGGCCTTGAATCGGTCGACATCGATCATGACCAGTGACACGGGATGCTCGTTACCGACGCAGCGCTTGATCTCGCGAGGATAGGTCTCCTCCATGCAGTGCCGGTTGCCCAGTCCGGTGAGGGCGTCAGTGGTGGCGTTGAGTTCGGACTTGCGCCAGTCGCCGACGCTGTCCGCGATAAACTGATTGTGACTGCGAACGCGTTCGGACAGGACGACCAGGAGGTTTTTCGAGAACGCGTGCGAAGCGTGGACCATGTCCCAGAGAATCGTCTGGTGAATTACGAGCAGGTGGGTCGGTTCGGCGGCAATGACATAGGCAGACGGGTCGCGGTCTTCGATGATTGACATCTCGCCCGCGCAGGCGCCGACGCCCATGGTGGCGAGAACGGGCGCCTCCGGCGAGCCGACGCGCACGTTCAGCCTGCCGGACAATACGATATAGACGTATTCGTTCTTCGATCCCGGGCACAACAGCATCTCGCCGGCATCGATATCCTGTCGCTGACACTTCTGCAGCAGTTGCTGCACGTCGTCGGGGCGAACGCCCTGAAACAGCTCGAGCCCTTCCAGCAACGACCGCTTGTAATCGGAATTAATAAGGTGCAACTTGACTGACACGAATATCCTTTTTGCGTAGTCAGATACGGGTGGAATCGACCGTTATTTACGCGAATTTGACGTCGATTACAGTGACCGCCGTCGCAGCATTTCGTCCGGATCTCGTTGCTCCGAATAATATTCCATCTGCTCCAGAAATTGTCCGGTTACGGCCCGTCAATCCTGCTTTGCAAGCTCTGCTCTGGCTTGCTCGAATCCGGCCTTGTCTTCCCTGCTCGCCTGCGGATATTCGACGCCGATCGACGACAACGCCTCGACGATGATCTCGGCAACACAGGCGCGCATGTGGGGCTTGTTATCGGCCGGCACGGCATACCAGGGCGCCCACGGGCGGGACGTCGCGTTCAGGGCAGCCTCATAGGCCTGCATGTAATCATTCCAGTAGGCCCTCTCGGCGATATCGGCCGGTTTGAATTTCCAATTCTTGTCCGGGTTGTCGAGGCGCCTTAAGAATCTCTTTTTCTGTTCCGTGCGGGACACATTCAGCCAGAATTTGACGATCACTGTACCACTTCGGGCAAGGTGTTTTTCCTGATCGCGTATCGACTCGAGCCGCTCATCCCAGATCGTCTCGAGATCGATCTCACCCGGCAATCTCTGCGCTTTCAAGAGTTCCGGATGCACGCGGACGACCAGCACCTCTTCGTACTGACTGCGATTGAAAATTCCGATACGGCCCCGCTCCGGCAGACTCCGCGTCGTGCGCCACAGGAAATCGTGATCCAGTTCCACGCCGGCCGGCTTCTTGAAACTGTATTCCTGACAGCCCGCCGGATTTATGCCGCGCATCACGGCCCGGATCGTGCTGTCCTTGCCGGCCGAGTCCATGCCCTGAAAGATGAGCAGCACGGCATGACGGCCGCTGGCGTGCAGCACCCGCTGCAAATCGTCGAGCCCCTTGATCGCCGCCTTCAGACGATTCTTGCTCTTCCAGTGCTGGCCTACCGCAGGGCAGGTGGGCGCCGCGGAAACCCTGAAACTGCCATCAAACGGAACGAGGTACTCGTTACTGACCGCCTCAAACACGACAGGCGTCTCCGTGTTGTTGACGGGCCCAGCTGACGTGCTCATCGACAAGCTCGTCACCGGTATTGATGTTCCCGTCCAAAGCGTCGATGACCTCGGGAGTGGAATCTGCGTTACCGAGTGCGACGGCTATGTTGCGGCGCCAGCGTCTGTAGCCGATTCTCCTGATGGCACTGCCTTCGGTTTTCTCGAGCCAGGTCTGTTCGTTCCAGTTGAACAGGTCCGTCAGCTCGCTCGTGCCCAGACCGTTGCGCGGCGCGAAGTCCGATTCGTCGGTCGCGGTCGCAAACTTGTTCCACGGACAGTAGATCTGGCAATCGTCGCAGCCGAAAATCCGATTGCCGATCAGCTTGCGGTATTCGACCGGTATCGAACCCTTGAGCTCGATGGTGAGATAGGAGATGCAGCGGCGCGCATCGAGCACGTAGGGCGCGACGATCGCGCCGGTCGGACAGACGTCGAGACAGGCGCGGCAGGTGCCGCAGTGCGATTCTTCGGCTTTGTCTACAGGCAGGGGGAGGTCGGTATATACCTCACCGAGGAAGAACCACGAGCCGGCGTTTCTGTTGATCAGGTTCGTGTGTTTGCCTATCCAGCCGAGTCCGGCTTTTTCTGCCAGCGGTTTTTCGAGTACCGGGGCGCTGTCGATGAAAACGCGATGGCCGTATTCGCCGACGACTGCCTCTATCTTCCCTGCCAGCGCCTTCAGCCTGCCGCGCAGCACCTTGTGATAGTCGCGTCCCAGCGCGTACCGCGATACATAGGCCCTGGACGGATGATCGAGCAGACTGTCAGGGGATGTGTCCTCCCGGGGCAGGTAGTCCATGCGCGCCGAGATGACTCGTACCGTGCCCGGCACCAGTTCGGCGGGGCGGCTGCGCTTGCGACCGTGTAGATGCATATGGTGCATCTCGCCATGGAATTTTCGGCGAAGCCATTGGGTCAGGCGCTGGTCGGCCTGCTCGAGATCGATATCGCTGATGCCGATCTGCTGAAATCCCAACTCCTCGCCCCATTCTTTTATATGGGCTGCAAGCTTGTGCAGATCGGCGTCTCGGTTCCTGTAGATTTCGTTCAACCGCATGTTCCTCATGATCAGACAGTATAATCAGGGCTTCATTATGTGTAACTTGCCGCAAAGCATTTATTCGGTCGAAGGTGTCCGGGAGGTCGACCGCGCCGCTATCGAGGACTTAGGGATCCCGGGCTACACGATGATGACCTCGGCAGCCATGGAGGCGCTGGACGAAGCTTTCAGGCGATTTCCCGACGCCAGGCGCTGGCAAGTGATCTGTGGTGCAGGCAACAACGGCGGCGACGGATACGTGCTCGCAAGACTTGCTGCACAGCAGGGGATTGCAGTGTCCGTTATTGCACTGACACCGACTGACAAGCTGCATGGCGACGCGGCGACCGCGTTCGCCGACTTCGTCGCCGATGGCGGCATCGTCGGGAGCTGGGAGGGAGCGCCGGACCCGCATGCCGATCTGATCGTCGATGCGCTGCTCGGCAGCGGGCTGCAGCGCGACGTCGAAGGAGTCTTTGCAGAGGTCATCGAAGCCATCAACCAGCATGCGTCGCCGGTGCTTGCGATCGATATCCCGAGTGGCCTGGACGGCAATTCCGGCTCGATACACGGAACTGCCGTTGACGCGGACTTGACAGTGACCTTTGTCGGCCTGAAGACCGGACTGTTTCTGAACGATGGTCCCGATTGCGTCGGTGAATTGCGATTCTCGGACCTGCTGATACCGCACAAGTGCTACGACGGTGCCGGAGTCCAGTTGCGCAGGATCGATTACGGGCAATTCTCGAACGAATTGCCGCCGAGGCGACGAGGCGCGCACAAGGGGGACTTCGGACACCTGCTGCTGGTTGGCGGTGGCCCCGGCATGCCGGGCGCAATTCGCCTGGCCGGAGAGGCGGCGCTGCGTTGCGGCGCCGGTCGGGTCAGTATCGCGACGCATCCGTCGCACCACGCTGCGATATCGGCCGGGCGGCCGGAGCTGATGTGCCACGCCGCCGATAGTCTGTCCGATCTCAAACCACTGTTGGATACAGTGGATACGATCGCCGTCGGGCCGGGACTCGGCACGGACAAATGGGGCCGCAACCTGTTTGATGCGGTCGCCAGGCTCGACATGCCCCTGGTGGTCGACGCCGATGCGCTGAACCGGCTGGCCGATGCCGCGATATCCCGCGATAATTGGATACTGACGCCGCATCCCGGCGAGGCCGGCCGGCTGCTCGGTGCCGGCGCGGGCGCGGTCCAGCGGGACCGGCTAGGATCGACCGAAAAACTGAGGGAAAAATACGGCGGTACCATCGTCCTGAAGGGAGCCGGATCGCTGGTTTCTTCAGTGACCGGTCCGGCGTGGATATGCACGTCGGGTAACCCGGGTATGGCGTCACCCGGCATGGGCGATGTGCTCACCGGCGTGATCGCGTCACTTCTCGCACAGGGGATGAGTTACGAGCAGGCCGCCACATACGGCGTCGAGATTCACGCGCGCGCCGGCGATGCTGCCGCGAAGGCGGGTCAACGCGGTCTGATCGCGTCGGACGTTCTGAAGGAACTCAGGTCCTGGGTAAACCCGCAGAGCTAAGCCTGGATCTTCCCGACGCGGCGGCGACGCAGAGTCTCGGCGGGCGACTGGCCGCGTCACTTCCGAAAGACCCGGGCGGCTGGATGATTCTTCTGCGTGGTGAACTCGGCGCGGGCAAATCGACGCTGGCGCGGGCGGTGCTGCGGGCGCTGGGACACGAAGGCAATGTGCCGAGCCCGACCTACACGCTGGTCGAGCCCTATCAGATCGGTGATGTGTCGGCCTATCACGTCGACCTGTACCGCGTCTCGGAGGCGAGCGAGCTCGAATATCTGGGTTGGTCGGACCTCTGCGAGGGCCTGGTCCTGATCGAATGGCCGGAGCGCGCGCAAGGCCTGGTCTCGCACGGCGACATGCTCATCGATCTCTGCTACTCGGGCGAAGGCAGGAATGCCCGGGTTTTCGGCATCAGCGAGCGTGGCCGGACGGCCATTGAGGCGGTTCTACTTTAAATAACCGCTATATCTTCATAATTCTGAACACAATACATTGGATTTTTGGCTCAGAATCGTATACTGACCCGACATAATCCCTCTGGTTCGAGACATAACGCCAAATGATGCCCAGGCTGTGCCTCATTGCGATTGGCTTTCTGCTGCTGACGCCGGCTGTCGGGCAGGACGGCAGCACGGTGCGGAACATCCGGGTCTGGGCGGAAAGCGGCAAGACACGCGTCGTGCTCGATCTCAGCCGACCGGCCCAGCACAATATTTTCACTCTCCGCGGACCGGACCGCCTGGTCGTCGACCTGAAGGATGCCAGGCTGGCGGAGTCTTTGCGGCGCATGCCGGCCGGCGTCGGCTCACTCAAAGGCATCAGGACCGGCGTGCGCGCCAACGGCCAGCTTCGGGTCGTACTGGACCTCCGCGAAGCGGTGCGATCGCGAAGCTTTACGGCGGGACCGAACCGCCAATACGGTGACCGCCTGGTCATCGATCTGCAGCGGCAGGGTAACCTTCATGCGGTGAAGCGGGCGTCCGAGGGCCGTGCCCGCGGCAGGGATATCGTGATAGCGGTCGATCCCGGTCATGGTGGGCACGATCCGGGCGCAGTGGGCCGTGCCAGGACGAGAGAAAAGGATATTGCACTGGCGATCGGGCGGCTGCTCGCCAGCCGCATCGACGCAGAGCCCGGAATGAAGTCGATTCTGGTTCGAAAAGGCGATTATTTCGTCAATCTGCGTGAGCGCATCGAGATCGCCCGGCGCAACAAGGCGGATCTTTTTATTTCCATCCACGCGGACGCGATAGACGATCGGCGTGCCAAGGGAGCGACGATATACGTGCTGTCGCTCAAGGGTGCGAGCGACGAGGCAGCCAAGCGATTGGCTCAACGCGAGAATGCTGCCGGCCTGGTCGGCGGTGTGTCGCTTGCAGACAAGGATCCTGTGCTGGCCTCCGTTTTGCTCGATCTTTCCCAGAACGCGACACTCAGTGCGAGCCTCGACGTTGCCTCGAAGGTCATCAGGGAGCTCGGCCGGGTCGGGTCCGTGCACCGCCGGAAAGTCCAGCAGGCCGGGCTTCTGGTGCTCAAATCGCCGGACGTTCCTTCGATTCTCGTCGAAACGAATTTCATATCGAATCCGGGCGAGGAAAAGAGGCTCAGGAGCAGCGCGCACCAGAAAAAGCTCGCGTCCGCGATCCTGGCCGGCATCCGCAGCTATTTTTACGAGAACCCGCCGCCGGAGACCCGGATCGCGATGGATCTAGAGCGCACGCCGAGGCGGCAGGTCAGTCACGTGATATCGCGCGGTGATACATTGAGCGAAATCGCAGAGCGCTACAACGTCAGCATGTCGGCTATCAGGGTCGCCAACGAATTATCGGGTGACCGTATTCGCGTCGGACAGACGCTGAGAATTCCGATTTTCGCCGGCACCTGACAGCACCGGGGCAGAACGGGGCACGGACCCCGTTTATCTTTCATGTTAGTGCGGTCCGTCCCCGATCGTCCCGGGGTCCGTCCCCGATTTAATTACGCTAATATCGGGCAATGTCCATTCGCGAGTTGCCAGCCCACTTGGTCAATCAAATCGCTGCCGGCGAAGTCGTCGAGCGGCCGGCTTCGGTCGTGAAGGAACTGGTGGAGAACAG
Source organism: Woeseia sp. (assembly GCA_046760025.1). Taxonomy (GTDB): domain Bacteria; phylum Pseudomonadota; class Gammaproteobacteria; order Steroidobacterales; family Woeseiaceae; genus JACZWL01. The sequence goes on from JBHIDG010000013.1 coordinate 11,056, forward strand.
TCTCGACGCAGGCGCAAGCACGATCGTGGTCGAGGCGCTGACGGGCGGACAAAAGCTGATTCGCGTTCGTGATAATGGTTCGGGCATCCCGAAACACGAACTGAAACTGGCGCTTGGCAGGCATGCGACCAGCAAGATCACGAGCCTGGATGACCTCGAAGCCGTCGCCTCACTGGGATTTCGCGGCGAGGCATTGCCCAGCATCGCCTCGGTCGCGCGGCTCACGCTCTGCTCCCGGACTTCCGGGGAGGGGTCCGCCTGGCAGGTCGAGGCGGACGCCGGCGCGGTCAGTTCGCCGCGCCCTGCGGCCCATCCTGCAGGCAGTACCGTCGAGGTGCATGATTTGTTCTACAACACACCGGCAAGACGAAAATTCCTGCGCACCGAAAGGACCGAATTCAACCACATCGACAAGTGGATACGGCGGCTCGCCCTGGCGAGACCGGACGTGGCCTTTACGCTGGCGCACAACCGGCGCACGGTTCTGGAGCTTGAGCCGGCCACCGATCCGGACCGGCAGCTCTTCAGGCTGAGCAAGATCTGCGGCCCGGAGTTCGCGTCGAAAGTATTACACGTGCAACGGGAAAGCGAAGACATGGCGCTCTCGGGCTGGCTGGGCCTGCCGAGTTTCAATCGCAGCCAGCCGGATCTTCAGTTCTGGTTCGTTAACGGTCGAAGCATCACGGACAAGACCCTGAGTCACGCCGCTCGACATGCTTACCGGGACGTTCTCTTTCATGGCCGGTTTCCGGCCTACGTGTTGAGCGTCAGCATGGATCCTGCACTGGTCGACGCAAACGCGCACCCCGCCAAGCACGAGGTGCGCTTCCGGGATGGCCGACGTGTGCACGGGCTGGTGTCGCAAGTTATCGAATACGCGCTCGGAGAAACGCGCCCCGGCGGGCACGGGGCCGGCGCCCAGCGCGCCGACCCGTCGGGTGCCGCAATGCCCGGGCAGCGGCGCATGCCGCTGAGAGGCGGTGGCGCAGCTTCATCGGCGGCCGTCGCGGAGGCCATTGGTGCGTACCGGGCGATGGCGCGGGAGCCGGTCGCGGTTGCCGACGATGTGCCGCCGCTGGGATATGCGATCGCGCAACTGGCCGGCGTCTACGTGCTGGCCGAGAACCCGGACGGTCTTGTGATCGTCGACATGCATGCCGCACACGAACGGATCGTCTACGAAAAACTGAAAAAGGCCTTCGACGCCGGGGACATCGTCCGTCAACCCTTGCTGGTACCGGTGACGGTCGCCGTCTCGGAGAGCGAAGCGGCGCTGGTCGAGTCCGAGCTGATTTCGCAGCTCGGTCTGGTTGTCACCCGCGGCGGGCCGACGAGCATCGTCATTCGCGAGGTACCGGCGCTGCTGAATCAGGCCGACATCGAAGGCCTCGTTCGGGATGTCCTGTCAGACCTTCAGGGAGCGGCCCGGAGCAACCAGGTCGAAGTCGCCTGTCACGAGCTGCTCGCGACGATGGCCTGCCATCATTCCATACGCGCCAGCCGGCAGCTCACGGTCGACGAAATGAATGCGTTGTTACGCGAGATGGAAAGGACAGACAGGGCGGACCAGTGCAATCACGGCAGGCCGACCTGGGCCAACATCAGCATCGCCGAGCTCGATCGGCTGTTTCTTCGTGGCCGCTAGCCTGGATACTACAGTGGGTAATCACCCTGCAATCTGCCTGGCAGGTCCGACCGCGTCGGGAAAGACCGAACTTGCGATTCGCCTGCGCGAGAAACTCCCGCTGGAGATCATCAGCGTCGATTCCGCACTCGTCTACCGCGGCATGGACATCGGAACCGCCAAGCCCGATGCAGGCACGCTCAAAATTGCCCCCCACAGACTGATCGACATTCGCGAACCTGAGGAAAACTATTCGGCCGGTGAATTCGTGCGCGATGCTTTGGCCGAAATAGGCAAGGTACGCGAGTCCGGTCGTATCCCACTGCTGGTCGGCGGCACGATGATGTATTTCCGGTCGCTGACCGAGGGCATCGCGGAATTACCCGAGGCGGACCCCGAAGTCAGAACCGAACTTGACGCCGAGGCGGCTGTTCTCGGCTGGCCCACAATGCATGAAAAACTGAGCATTATCGATCCGCTGGCGGCGGCACGGATAAACCCTAACGACGGCCAGCGGATTCAGCGCGCGCTCGAGGTCTTTGCGATCAGTGGCGTGGCGATCAGCGAGTGGCAGAGTGCGGGTCGTCGTCCGAAAGACAGCTATCTCAAGGTCTCACTCGTACCCGGTTCGCGTGCGGTACTTCATGAGCGAATAGCGACCCGGCTGCAACGGATGATTGAGGATGGATTCGTCGAGGAGGTCGATAGATTGCGACAGCGGTCCGCTCTCAGCAGACAGAGTCCTTCGATGCGGGCGGTCGGCTACCGGCAGGTCTGGTCTCACCTGGAAGGCAGCTGCGACCTGCCCAGCGCGGCATCCAGGGCCCTGGCAGCGACCCGGCAATTGGCCAAGCGACAAATGACCTGGCTTCGCTCCGACTGGCGGGAGCACCCGTTCGACCCGCTTGAAGAGCGGAGTTTGGACGCCATATTGTCGCTTCTTGACAAGCATTTGAATTGAAACCCATCTGTTGTGAAAGCGTGTGATAGAATTTTCCCAGCTTTGGGCTGAGCGTGGCAATTGGGCAACCGGCGCCACCGGCATGCCATGTTCAAGATTGGGCATACAATAATAAGGAGAACCCGAAATGGCTAAGGGCCAATCGTTGCAGGATCCCTTCCTGAATATCTTGCGAAAGGAAAAGGTTCCGGTGTCAATTTATCTGGTCAACGGAATCAAGTTGCAGGGGCAGGTTGATTCATTTGATCAATTCGTTGTGCTTTTGAAGAACAGTGTCAACCAAATGGTCTACAAACATGCGATATCGACCGTCGTGCCGGCGCGCAATGTTCGGTTGCCCCTGCCGGACGACGAATCTGGAGAATCTGACGACTAAGCATATCGATACTCGTGTCCCGGAGGTCGTGTTTGTTTGAGCGACCGCGAAGCGGCGAACGTGCGATTCTGGTTCATGCTGCGGCCGGCGGGGCCCCGGATACCATAGAACGCGAAGAATTTGTTGAATTGGCAACGTCGGCCGGTGCGACAATCGTCGATCAGCTCGTGAGCGCTCGCAAGCGCCCGGACTCCGGCTATTTCATCGGCAAAGGCAAAGTCCGGGAGATCAGTGACAGTGTCAGGGAGCATCGTGCCGAGGTCGTTATCTCCAGTGCGCCGCTCAGTCCGAGCCAGGAACGCAATCTCGAAAAAGACCTCGACTGCCGCGTGCTCGATCGCAGCGGCCTGATTCTCGATATATTTGCCCAGCGGGCGCGCACTTTCGAAGGCAAGCTACAGGTCGAGCTGGCGCAACTCAGGCACCTGTCGACGCGGCTGGTCCGCGGCTGGACCCACCTCGAACGGCAGAAAGGCGGTATCGGTCTTCGCGGACCGGGTGAAACGCAGCTCGAAACGGATCGGCGTCTCATCGGCAGGCGGATCCGTCAGTTGAAGGCGCGTCTGGATCAGGTCGACACCCGCAGGGCGATGAACCGGCAGAATCGCATGCGGGCCGAGATACCGACAGTCGCATTGGTCGGTTACACCAACGCCGGCAAGTCCACACTGTTCAATTCGCTGACCGACGCGGCCGTTTATGTAGAGGACAAAATGTTCGCAACCCTGGATCCGACGATGAGGAGACTGGAGTTGCCGGGCGACCGTTGCGCGATCGTGGCCGACACGGTCGGATTCGTACGCGACCTTCCGCACGAGCTGATCGCGGCTTTCCGGGCGACGCTTCAGGAAACCAGGGAGGCCGATCTGATTCTGCACCTGATCGACGCGAGCGATGCGGATCGCTGGCAACGGGTCAGGCAGGTCAACGCGGTATTGAAAGAGCTGGACGCGGATCAGGTACCGCAGATAAGGGTGTACAATAAAATCGACAAGCTGGATCGAAGGCCGCGCCTGACGAATGATCGCAAGGGCGAAGGAAGAGCGGTCTGGCTATCCGCAATGACCGGTGAAGGAATTCGCCTGTTGTTGGAAGTAATCGGGGATCGTCTGCGCCGCAAAATGATCAACGTTACGATTCGTCTGAAACCCGGCCAGGGCCGGCTTCGTGCGGTGCTTTTCGAGCTGGGCGCGGTGCGTGAGGAGACGCCTCTCGATGACGGTGGATGGTTGCTGGAGCTGGACCTGGATGAGCGGGAATTCGCACGGCTCGTGAAACGCGAGAAATTGCCCGCCGAAATTCTGGAACAATCGGCAGTAGCGGAATCAAGCGGTGCTGCCTGACACGTGATGTAGGAAGACATGGCCTGGAACGAACCCGGAAACGGCAAGGATCCCTGGAAGAAAGAGGGGGAGCAGCCCAATGACCTGGACAAGATTGTGCAGAATTGGCAAAGACGCCTGAGCAGCATCGTCGGAGGCGGCGGTGGTTCATCGGCCGGATCGTCCGGCGGAACCATTCTCGCTGTGCTGCTCCTGGTCGCGTGGGCCCTGACGGGCCTGTATCGCGTCGATGAGGCGGAGCGTGGCATCGTGCAGCGTTTCGGCGCCTATACGGTCACGACTCTGCCCGGCCTACACTGGCATTTTCCCTACCCGATCGAGACGGTCGACATAGTCAACACGAATGCCGTCGATAATTATCCGTTCCGCACCGAGATCCTGACGGCCGACGAGCAATACGTCTTCATACAAATGGTCGTGCAATTCCGGCGTACCGATCCGGTGAAATACAGCTTCGAAGTAGTCGATCCGGAACTGACTCTCCAGGATGTCACCGAAAGTGCGCTGCGGGAAGTCATCGGAACGAGTACCCTCGTGGAGCTGGTAACCGAGCGTCGCGACCAGATCGCGCCCCGGACGAAAGAGGTATTGCAGGTAACCATGGACAACTATGGGGCGGGGATAACCGTCACTTCGATCAGTCTGGAAAAACTGGACTATCCACAGGCGGTTCAGGCGGCCGTCGACGACACGCAGAAAGCCCGCAACGACAGCGATCGCTTCATCCTTCAAGCCGACACCTATGCCAAGGACATTATCCCGAAGGCGCGCGGCGCCGCCGCGCGCAGGCTCCTGGACGCCGAAGCGTATCGCGACCGCGTCATCGCGGACGCCGAAGGCGAGGCGGCGAGGTTCGAGGCGCTGCTGGGGGAATATCAGAGAGCGCCGCGCGTGACCAGAGACAGACTCTATCTCGAGGCGATCGAAGAAGTGTACGGCAACTCCAGCAAGGTGTTTATCGACTCACAGGGAAGCGGCAATCTGCTTTATTTGCCGATCGATAAATTGATTAGCGGACAGCAACAGACCCCGGTACAGACACCGACAAATCGTTCTGCCGACTCGCAGGCGGGATCGACGATCGGTGATTCGAGTTCCAGCCCGAACACCTCCCGCGACAGGAGGACGAGGCAATGAACAGCAGGTTTGCGTTCGTCGTCATCACCGGTTTGATGCTCGTTGCGATCGGCCTGTCTACATTCACCGTCAACGAACGCGAGCTCGCGATCAAATTGCAGGTCGGTGAAGTGGTCAAGTCCGATTATGCACCCGGACTGCATTTCAAGATCCCGGTCTTTCAGAACGTCAGGAAGTTTCCCAAGCGAATCCTGACAATCAGCGACCGGCCGGAGCGCATATTCACGGCCGAACGGCTCGCGTTACAGGTTGACTTCTTCGTCAAATGGAGAATCGTCGATCCCGTTCATTTCTATACTTCGACCGGCGGCATTCAGCGCGTCGCCAACGACCGCTTATCGGAAATTATCAAAAATGCAATCGTGACCGAGTTCGGCAAGCGCTCCGTGCAAGAGGCGATTTCGGTCGAACGCGTGGAGTTGATGCGGGACATGCTGGCGACGGCGACAGCCACAGCACAGGATCTCGGAGTTGAGCTTATCGACGTTCGCGTCAAACAGGTCGAATTCCCGGACGATGTCCGGAATTCCGTTTACCAACAGATGCGCGAGGAGCGGGCGCGTGTCGCAGCGGAACGACGGGCGCAGGGTAAGGAAATTCAGGAACAGCGGCGGTCGGCGGCCGACAAGGAGAGGACAATCATCCTCGCCGATGCCTACCGGGAGTCGCAGAAAATCAGAGGCGCGGGCGATGCACGCGCCGCCGAGATCTATGCAAACGCATATAACAAGGACCCCGAATTCTATGCCTTTTACCGCAGCATCGATGCCTATCGAAAATCGATGGGCAAGTCCGGCGATATACTCGTGCTTGACCCAAACAACGAATTCTTCCGTTACCTCAATCAGTCGGGTGGTAACCAGTAGCGGCTGATAGTTCTCGAAATTGCACAGGCCACCGCGAAGTAATCGCAGTGGCTCGAAGCGTTGTGAGTCGATGTCATGTGGCAGGATGTTTTCACCGCATTTGCGCTTTACATGGTGATCGAGGGCATGATTCCTTTTATCGGCCCTGACCGGTTCCGCCAGGCCGTGGTCCAGATCGCCAAGCTCAATGACAATCATCTGCGCATCACGGGTCTGACCGTGATGCTCGCGGGACTGGTGTTGTTGTTTATCGTTCGTTGATCGGGGGCGCTTGAGCGACATGGGCAAAAACGTCGTTGTTATTGGCACCCAATGGGGAGACGAAGGCAAGGGAAAGATCGTCGATCTGCTAGCGGACAGATCCGCAGCCGTGGTCCGCTTTCAGGGCGGACACAATGCGGGCCACACGCTCGTCATCGGCGGCAAGAAAACCGTACTGCACCTGATACCGTCGGGCATCCTCAGGGACGATGTCCGTTGCCTCATCGGCAACGGCGTCGTGCTGTCCCTCGATGCCCTGATCGACGAAGCCGACAAGCTGATCGGCAATGGCGTGCCGGTATTCGAACGTCTCAGGGTGAGCCCGCGCTGTCCCCTGATCCTGCCGTCACATGTCGCGCTCGATGCCGCCCGCGAGAGAGCGCGCGGTTCGGCCGCGATCGGCACGACGGGCCGCGGCATCGGACCTGCCTACGAAGACAAGGTTTCGCGCCGCGCGCTGAAGGTCTCGGACCTGTTTATCCGCGAGAAATTTGCGGCCAAACTGGGCGAGGTCCTCGATTATCATAATTTCCTGCTGCAACACTATTTTCGCGCCAAGCCGATCGATTTCGCGCACACGCTTGATTCGGCCATGAACGCAGCCGAGACGATCGCGCCGATCACCGCCGATGTCACCCAGATCCTTCATGAGCTGGCCGAGGCCGACAGAAGCATTCTGTTCGAAGGCGCCCAGGCCACGTTCCTCGACATCGATCACGGTACCTATCCGTTCGTCACATCGTCGAATACCGTCGCGGCCGCGGCGAGCACGGGAAGCGGCATCGGTCCACGCAACCTCGACTACATTCTGGGTATTGTCAAGGCCTATACCACGCGAGTCGGCGCCGGGCCTTTTCCAACCGAGTTGTTCGACGATCTCGGTGAACACCTGGCGACCGCCGGCGCGGAATTCGGGGCGACCACCGGGCGTCCGCGACGTTGCGGCTGGTTTGACGCGGTGGCGCTCCGACGGTCGATAATCAACAGCAGTGTGTCGGGCCTTTGCGTCACCAAACTCGATGTGCTCGATGGTCTCGAGACCATCCGGATCTGCGTCGGCTACGAGATTGACGGCGAACCGATCACGGGACTACCGGTGGTGGTCGACCGCTTCGCCGACTGTCAGCCCGTTTACGAAGACATGTCGGGCTGGAAGGAATCGACGCTAGGCGCGACCAGTTACGGCGATTTGCCGAACAACGCGCAAGCCTACCTGGCACGAATCGAGGAACTGGCCGGAGTGCCGCTGGATATCGTCTCCACCGGCCCCGATCGCGAGCAGACCATCGTCAGACGCCACCCCTTCGATTGATTCCGAACAATGCTGCGAGCAGGCCCAGCATGCCGAGCCATGCGAGTCCCAGTACTCCGCCGCCTCTTCGCGCAATGGGCGGGTTGTTCACGGCCGTGCTGGCGGCGATGTTGACGACTGCGGTCGCCGTGCCGGAAATTGCCGCGCCTGACGGATTGCTGAGTGTTACCTGAAAGGACTCTGCGCCCTCGCTGACGCCATCATCCACGATATCGAAGACCAGCGATTTTGGGTCGGCATCGGCGTCTGCCCAGGATGCCGTACCC